>NZ_JBSIFD010000005.1:0-250421 GCF_053615495.1 Comamonas sp. HJ-2
GCCTCTACATCCCACCAGGAAAGGGATACCGCCATGTCTGCCCCGCCTGCAAGACGGTCAAAGACGTTATCCCGCCGGACTACTCCCTCACCCTACCCGATCCAGTCAGGCGGACCGTGGTGCAGGGCTGGAAGCTGGTGCCTGTGGAGCCGACAGAAGCCCAGCTGGCAACTGTTCGCAGCCAGAAAAGCCATCCGTGTGCACCAGATCGCTGGGACTCAAACAACCGGCGTATGTACATGCGAATGCTCGCCGCGGCGCCACTGCCACCAGGGGAAGACCCCCAACACCTGACGGACGGCGAAATCATTGCTGCCCAAGAAAGCCTTATCGCGGCCAAAGATGCGCTGTATCGCTCACGTATCGGTCTGCAGTGCTCGCGCTGCAAAAAAGGGACGTACCGCGCTGACGGCAATGGGTACTACGACTTTCACCGCTGTGACAGCTGCCGGCACGTACCCATGTGGGGCAGCGATGGCAATGAATTCGGAATCCAGGAGAAACGAAATGGCCCGTCCATCTAAACGAGAGATCCGCCGCGCTCGCCAAGAGAAGCAGCAAAACCGCAACCCCGAGCCCCGCCACTGAGCGGGGTTCTTTTTTGGAGCAACGCATGAACCCAGCGGTTCTTGATGCCTGCTGCGGCAGTCGAATGATGTGGTTCGACAAAGCAGACCCGCGCGCGGTGTTCGTGGATCAGCGCCGCGAAACCATCACCGTCACTGACAACTCACGCGGCAATGCGACTGGCCAGCGCGTGCTGCGCATCGAGCCCGACTGTCTGATGGACTTTCGCGCTCTGACCTTCCCAGATGGGGCCTTCAAGCTAGTGGCGTTTGATCCGCCTCACCTTGTCCATGCGGGACCGAAATCATGGCTTGGAGCCAAGTACGGAAAGCTAGGACCAGACTGGCGCGAAGACCTGCGCCAAGGCTTTGCCGAGTGCTTCCGCGTGCTGGAGCCAGGTGGGACCTTGGTGTTCAAGTGGAACGAAACGCAGGTGAAAGTGAAAGAAGTCCTAGCCCTGACACCAGAGAAGCCACTGTTCGGTCAAGTCAGCGGCCGCTCGGGAATGACTCACTGGCTCGTTTTCATGAAGCCATGACCCAGGCAACCAGCGCCAGCACCGTGGGCCTGCCAGAAGACAAGGCCTACATAGCCCACCACTTCAACTGCCCTACTTGCTGCGCTGCTGGTCTATCCGGCGGCAAACAGGCGCGCTGCCCCCAAGGCCAAACGCTGTGGGACGCATACAACCGGGCCACTAGCTTCAGCAACTAAGCCAGCAGCACCCTTCATGCACTGCTCCGCGCCGGAATGCTGGACGGCATTAATCACCAGCCCAGTGAGGCTGGCCGCAAATATTTCACCGCACCGAAAGCGAAATCATGACTGCTACAGCTACCCCATTCCCCTTCATTATTCTGTCCAAGGAGGCCGCGGCGAAGGCCTTAACCATTTCCATCACCACTTTTGAAAGCGAAGTGCGCTCCAAGCGATACCCTCCGGCGCGTGAAATCTCACCTGGTCGCATCGGTTGGCTGTATGAAGAGCTGTTGGCTGTGGCTCGTAACCTGCCCGTGTCACACGGACTGCCGCCACGCAACAGCGGTTATGGGCGTGCAGGCAAAGCCAAAGAAGCCAGTTCCTCCAGGCGCTGATCAACCTTGCCGAGCCAGTAAATGCGCTCGGCATCATAGGAGTAGGCGTTGTAAGTGCCTTCGATCTTCTCTGGCATATGGCCCACGATGGCCTCGGCAATCTCCTTGGGGCAGCCTAGCGCGGAGAGCATGGTGCGTGTTGTGCGACGCAAGTTATGAGCACTCCAGTCCGTCACAGGCAAGATCTTTCTCACTCGCCCCTTGCGCTTTGACTTCGGACTATATGGCTGCAAGTCGTAGAGGTATCCCGAAAAAGTATGGGTGCTATAGCGATTGCCTGTGGCACCCACAAACAAATTGCCTTCATCGTCTGCCTCCCTGCGGCGACGTTGAATTATTTCTCGGGCCCGGCCAAGCAGCGGAACCCGTAAGTCTGTCGCGTCAGGGAAGCGCGCATTCTTGGTCAGCGCCTTCGGGATCGTCCACCACAGGACGCCATCCTTTTCAGCAAGGTGCTCGACATTCATCCCAAAAATCTCAGATCCTCGGGTACCCGTCCACAAATACAGAATGACGGCATCCCTGCCGATCACATGCATATTGGGCAGCCAATTCAGCAGCACACCAATTTCGTCGTCGGTCAAAAAGCGCCTACGCCGGCCGATGTGCTTGCCACCCATCTTCTTCCCCTTGGACAGCAAGCGCCCTTTCTGGACTGATCGCCACCAGTTCGGCGTTTCCCCAGAAATACGGCCTGCGTCTAAGGCATAGTCCCAGGCACCGCCAAACATGGAGCGCAACTTCTGCGCTGCACATGGTGCGTCAATTTTTTTGTCTTCAAGGATTCCAAAGGCGATCTGTCGAGTGACGGAGTCTGCGGGCATGTTGGCGAAATCTGGGTTCGCCTCAAACAATCGCAGAAAGGCACTTTTCGCGGCAGCCAGACCTTCAGGCTTTCGCGAATGGGCCAGGTGCCCGTCCACATAGTCCTGCGCCAGACGCTTCACGCTATAAACAGCCTCTTCCTGGGGAAGCAAAGCCTTTTTGCTCTCTTCTTTGGCCTGCTTACGCTGCTCAACAATATTGACACCCGCCTCACGGTCAGCGCGGTACTTTGTCCATATGCCAAGCGCCTCCTGAATGTTCATCTCAGGCCAAGACCCCAGCTTGACCTGCTTGAGGCGACCGGCAACATCTCGATAGCGATAAGTCCAAGTCTTGGACGATTTAACTGCCACAAGGCGTAGGCCTGGGCATCCCTCAACGGCTAGCACCTCACCGGGTGCAAGCAGCTTGGCTGCGCGAACGTCAAAGTACATAACTTCCTGAGCCCTCGGCCTTAGCCTCAACCAAACCCAATCAAACTCGTCCGTATAGGGAAAAGAGTCAGTATAGGTTTTAGTATAGGTTTTGTGGAATTTATGCAGTTTTCAGAGGGAAACTGCCGTTCTACCATTGAACGACACCCGCGTCTGCGACGAAGCCACGGCTGCAGCTGTCTTCGACACGCTCACAGTTCCAAGCTGCGAGCTTGGGCTATCGTACATCAAGGCTGTGTAGCCTCCGTTCAAAATCGGAGCATTTTGGCAATTTTTTGCCTCGGAGTTTCCCCGAAAGCAGGGTTTTGAGGACCAGCCTTTCTTCCTCGTTGTTAGGGACACTCCGGTCACGACTGCCTAGCCTCAAATCACATGGGTAAAATTGTGCGGGATCAAAGAGCCTGCATTCAACTGCTGCTCCAAGCGTCGAGCAAAGTCCTGGTCCTGGAGCACGCAAGTCTCGCTACGGGCAAGCAGGTTGCTCTCGTTTTGCGCTTGACCAAGATCTTCAATAATTTCTGTAAATACTGGCCAAGTACTGACCGCCCCTGCCGAATCATGCCGCTTTGCTTCTGCGATTTTTTCCTGCCCGCTGACCGCCGTGCCTTGTCTGAAGCACAGGCGGCTGAACGATGGAAGCCGGCCCGCGGAGCTGCGGCATGACGGAGCAGCAGCTTTATGACCTGGCTCCTGCGCTGGAGCTGATGGCTTTCGGTCTGGTGCTGGCCCTGGGGCCTTTGTGCTGGGTCTGGTGGCGCAGTCGCGGCACCGGCCCCGGCAAACGTCTGCAGGCCCTTTGCGTGCTGACGCTGTTCCTGACCTTCGATCTGGTCTTGTTCGGCGCCTTCACACGGCTGACGGACTCGGGCCTGGGCTGCCCTGATTGGCCTGGCTGCTATGGCACGGCCAGCCCTATCGCAGCACATGCCCAGATCTCCGAGGCGCAAGCCGCCATGCCGACCGGCCCGGTCACCCATGGCAAGGCCTGGGTGGAAATGATTCACCGCTATCTGGCGACCACGGTCGGCGTGCTCATCATTGCCATGACGGTCATGAGCTGGAAGCAGGCGCGGGCCGCCAGACGCAAGGGTCAGCACGCGCCTTTCAGCGGCGCGGCCAACCCCTGGTGGCCGACTCTGGCTCTGGTATGGGTCTGCATACAGGGCGCTTTCGGCGCCTTGACGGTCACCATGAAGCTGTTTCCGGCCATCGTCACCCTGCATCTGCTGGGCGGTACCGGCTTGCTGGCCTTGCTGGCCATTCCGGCATCGGGACTGAGCCAGCAGCAGGCCGGTCGCTCTGCGGCCCCGATTGCCGGACGCTTGCGCATCGCGCTATGGCTGTGTCTGGCGCTGCTCATCGTCCAGGTCAGCCTGGGCGGCTGGGTCAGCACCAATTACGCCGTGCTGGCCTGCACGAGCTTCCCCGGCTGCCAGGGCAGTTGGTGGCCGGCCATGAATTTTGCCGAAGCGCTGCAGATCTGGCGCCCGCTGGGCATGCTCAAGGACGGCAGCCACATCAGCTTCGAAGCGCTGACCGCGATCCACTACACCCACAGGCTGGCAGCCTATGTGGTGGTTCTGGCTCTGGCCAGCCTGTGGCGGGCATTGCGCCATGCCCCTGCACTGGCCAAGCAGCGCCGGCTGCTGGGATTTTTTGCGGTGCTGCAAGTTCTGACGGGTCTGTCCAACGTGGTGTTGGACTGGCCCCTGGTGGCGGCCGTGCTCCACACCGGTGGAGCCGCGGCCCTGGTAACGATTGTGGTCTGGAGCCTGGCCGTGACGCGTAGCCATGCCGTCACCGCCCCCGACCCTGAAATGGCGCACCGCCCTGCCTGAGGCATAGCGCAAAAGAGTGATTGCATGAGTCAAAGTGAAGCCTTGTTGAACAACACCTCGCGAATCAGCCAGTTCTACGCGCTGACCAAGCCGCGCGTGGTGCAGCTCATCGTGTTCTGCGCCCTGATCGGCATGGTGCTGGCCGTACCCGGCTGGCCCACAGCCAATCAGTGGATCCATATGGGCGTCGCCTGCATCGGCATCTGGCTGGTGGCGGCTGCCGCTGCGGCCTTTAACTGCCTGGTGGAACGTCATATCGATGCCAAGATGAAGCGCACATCATGGCGTCCCACGGCGCGCGGCGAACTCTCCAGTCAGCAGGCACTGGCCTTCTCGGCCATTCTCTGCATGATTGGCGCCACGATCTTGCTGGTCTGGACCAATGCGCTGACGATGTGGCTGACACTGGCCACCTTTGTCGGCTATGCGGTGATCTACACCGTGGTTCTCAAGCCCGCCACGCCACAGAACATCGTGATCGGCGGAGCTTCAGGCGCCATGCCACCCGTGCTGGGCTGGGCCGCCATGACGGGCAATGTCGGCCCCGAGGCGCTGATTCTGTTCCTCATCATCTTCCTCTGGACTCCGCCCCACTTCTGGGCACTGGCCCTGTATCGTGTCGAGGACTACCGCCAGTCCGGCCTGCCCATGCTGCCCGTGACCCATGGCAGCGAATACACACGCCTGCAGATTCTGCTCTACACCGTTGTGCTGTTTGCGGCCGGTCTGCTGCCCTTCATGTACGGCATGAGCAGTTGGCTGTATCTGTTCGCGGCTGTCGTTCTGGGTGCAGGCTTCATCGCCTATGCCGTGGCCCTGTACCGCAATTACTCGGACGAGCTGTCGCGCCGCACCTTCCGTTTTTCACTGCTTCACCTGAGTCTGCTGTTTCTCGCCCTGCTCGTGGATCACTACCTGTTCATGGCCTGATCTTTCAAGCCCCGCCATTGCAAAAGCCCGGCTCGCCGGGCTTTTCTACGTCTGTCGGAAAGTGATCTTCCCGTGCGTTTCGAGTCTAGGTTTGGGTGCGGACTCAATGGATCTTGTGCAGCCCAGCCAAACCATGGGTTCCGTGACCAGGACGCAACGCACCGCCGACGGCTCAACGGCGGCTTGGCCAGACACCCACTCTGATCACCCCGATCACCAAAAAAGGCCAGCCCCGTCTACAGGGCTGGCCTTGAGCCTGCATCCGGCAGACCTAATCAAGCGTCCATTTACAGACCCTTGAGCAGCTTGCCGTTCACTTCCTTGCCGTACATGGAGTATTGGCCATGGTGCTTTTCGGCCGTGGCCTGCAGATTACCGTTGAAGCGCGGATCCTGGCCACGCTCCTGGCTGTTGATGAAGGTCGCCACATCCCAGGCTTCCTGATCGCTCAGCGTTGCATTGCCGTAGGGCATGTTGTTCTTGATGAAGTTGGCCGCCTTGTCGATGTCATGCATGCCTGCACCCCAGTTATAGGAGTCCTTGCCCCACAGCGGCGGGAACACGGCCACATCGCCGACAAACTGGCCCTTGCCGTCTGCAGCGTGGCATAGCGCGCACTTGGCTTCATAAACCTTGGCACCGGCTTCATAGGTGGGAGTCTCTTCGGGCTTGCCCGCCTTCTTGAAACCTGCACCGGGCAGCTTCTCGCCCGTGGGGGCCTTCTGTGCCATCCAGTAGGCATAGGACTCCAGTGCCACCAGAACGTCATGACCGTCGTCCGGTGCCTTGCCGTTCATGGAGTACATGAAGCAGCCGCGCACGCGCTCGGCAAAGGTGTCCACATGGTCGGTCTTCTTGCGATAGGCCGGGTACATGGGGTAGGCCCCCCACATGGGGGCTGCGCCCTTCAAACGACCTGCGTCGAGGTGGCAGTTGGTGCAGCTCAGCGGGTTGCCCGAGAAGCCTACGGCATTGACCGGCGTGCGTGTGAAGATCGCTTCGCCACGGCGCACCCACTCGCCCATGGGGCCTTCCGGATAGTCGCTGACGCCAGGAGGGGTGAATTCACCGGGCTTGGCTGCCACGGTCACGGCCTTGGCGTCTGCAGCAGGCGCGGCCACCTTGGCTGGTTCTTCAGCCTTCTTGGGGCTGCTGATGCTCATGCCATACCAGAGCGCGCCGCCCAGACCGGCGAACAGGCAGGCCACCACCGCGTATTCAGCGAGATTGGAGCTTTTGGAAGCAGTTTGTTGTTTGTCCGACATTGTCAACTCCCGAACTCTTAAGGCTTGGCGGTTGCTGCGGCAGCAGCGGGGTTGTGCAGGCGCTGGTAGTACGCAGCAACGGCCTTGACGTCATCAGCCGTGAGCTTCTTGGCCACAGCCCCCATCAGACCCAGTGGGCCGGCCTCGCGCTGCCCCTTGTTCCAGGCATCGATCTGACTTTGCATATAGTCGGCAGATAGATGGCCGATGGCCGGAAAGTCCTTGCCCACGCCCACGCCACCGGGGCCATGGCACTGCGCACAGGCAGGAATGCCGTCGGCCCAGCGACCACGCTCGACCAACCAGGCACCGCTATCGTCGCTCTTGCCGGGCAAGGCACCACGCACGCTCTTGATAGGCAGTTGCAGGCTGGCGTAATAGACGGCCACATCGGCGCGTTCCTGCTCGCTCAAGGCCTTGGCCATGGGAGCCATGACAGCGGACTGACGGGCTCCAGCCGCCAGCTGGTTCAGCTGACGCTCCAGGTAACCGGCGTGCTGGCCCGCCAGCGCGGGGAAGCCAGGCTGGCCCTCGCCCTTGGCGCCGTGGCAGGTGACGCAGGCAGCCGCACCGCCGGCCGAGCCGGACTGAGCGATCTTTGCACCGGAAGCGACATTGCCGTTCAATGCAGCCTTGGCGGCAGCAGGTTCTTGCGCCCAGGCGCTGGTCGCCATCAGCATGGAAATGCCGACAGCCACCCACGACCGGGGCAGAGTCTTTGTGTTCAAGCGATTCATCTTGGGAATGGAGGTTTAAGCGGCTCAGATCTGCCGCACATCAGGCGTGTGCTGAACGCCGACGTCTGACCTGGAATGTCACGGGCCAAAGCAGCCCAATGACAGCAAGCACATTGCCCGAAGATACTTATAGAAGATTAAGAGCCAATTAATGCTGCAAACAATTGGCCCCCCAATCTGACTAATCAGTAATCAGGCGGCGCAGCACAGGACTTCACCGGCAGGCATAAACGCACCACCAGCCCTGTCGCCGCTTCTGGCGCCATGCCGTTGTGCACCTGCTCGAATGCATAGCCCTTATGCTGCTGCCACTGGGCCAAGGGCAGCAGCTCCAGCTCACCGTCGCTGCACTGTGCAATGCGCTGCACTATCGCCAGCCCCAGACCGCTGCCATGGGCCTGATGCTGCTTGCGCCAGAAGCGCTGGGTCGCCACGGCACAGTCCTCGCTGCTCAGCCCGGGCCCATGGTCAATCACCGTGAACTCCACATAACCGGCAGGATTGACAGGCATCGTCTGCGGCTTGTCGCCGCCGACCTGCGCCAGCTGCGGAATGTGGCGCAGGCCGAGCAACACCGCAGAGTCGCCCGGCTCGCCACTTGCCTGCTGCCCATAGCGCAAGGCGTTTTCCATCAGATTACGCAATGCCGACACCAGCAAGGGCTGAGGCACGGCCACACGCAAGTCCTGCAGCCTGGCGTCATTCAGGGCTTGCCGAGGCAACCAGCGCAAGCGCAGCGAGCCTGAAGGAATGGCCGTGGCGGCCAATCCCCAGGCTTTTTCCAGAGCCTCCCACGCACAGGCGGGCTCGCTACCGCAGGCCATGGCGCGAGAGCCTCCTGCACCTTCGCTCACCGGCTGGCAATCCAGCCTGGCCAAGAGCAGCAATTGCTCCAGCGTGTGCTGCAAATGCTCCACGCCCTCCCCCGCTTGCTCCAGCGCCTGCCGGGTCATCTGCCACTGTGCGGTCTCCGAAATCGGCCTGGGCGCAGCATCCTCTTTGCCAGCGCCGGGCTGATCCCTCAAAGCGACCATCTGAGACCCCGCATTGGCCACCGCCATCTGCGCCACCTGTACATGGGTTTTGACGGCAGTCAGCGGAGTGCGCAGCTCATGGGCGGCATCGTCGCTCCAGCGACGTTCGCGCTCAATGGCTTTGTGCACGCGCTGCAGCAGGTGATTGATGGTCTGCACCAGTGGCGCAAGCTCCTTGACCTGCCTGCCTTGCGCCACGGGCGAATCATCTCCGGGCGGACGCTCGCTCAACTCCTGGCGCAGCGACTCAAGGGGGCGCAGGCCGCGTGTCACCCCCCACCACATCAACACCATGCTGGCCAGCAGAGCCAGCACAAAGGGCAGGATGATGGTGTAGGCGAAACCATGTATCAGCCCCTCGCGCACATCGATGCGGTCGGCCGTGGCAATGCGCACGCCATGCTCCTCAAGCACATAGGTACGCCAGGGCTTGCCGCCCTTGGTGATGCTCGAGAAGCCCAGCGGCAGCGGCCCCTGGAAGCTGGGCGCACCCGCAGTGCGAGCCAGCACCTGAGAATCGGTAGGCTCGGCCGCCTGCTCGGAGGCCGTATCTGCGGAGTCCTCGGCGCGGCCGGTCTTTGCAGTTTTGGCGCGCGGTGCATCCAGCGGAGATGCCGGAATCAGTGCCGGGCGAGCCGCCTTGCCGCTCGCCTCGTCCGACACAGCATCTGCATCCGGATCCATAACATCATGCGTAGGTGCGGTATGCACTTCGCTGCGAATCATGCTGACCTCGCAAGCCACACCATCACGTGCCACCACATTGAGCATGGGACCCCAGTCCTCGGGACTGGTGTTGTGCGGCTTGAACTGGTGAACAATGCCCGCCACCATGCGGGCCGATGCAATCAGCCGGTCGTCGAGCACGGAGCGCAGCTCATGCCTCATGTCGGCAAACATCCATGCCGCCACACCGCCCCACAGAGTGCACAGCGCCAGACACAACCAGACCAGCAAACGGACCCGCAGGCTGCGCATCAGCAACTGCCTCCCTGCACGCGCCCTAATCTGAAGCCCACACCACGCACGGTCTCCACCATGTCCGAGCCCAGCTTGCGACGCAGATGGTGCACATGCACATTGACCGCGTTGCTTTCCACATCAAGGCTGTAGCCATAGAGGCTGTCGCGCAGTTGCTCCAGGCTCAGCACTCGCCCGGGCGACTGCAGCAGCGCGCGCAGCAACGCCCATTCACGACGCGACAGGTCCACGATGCTGCCCTCCCGTATGGCCTGGCCAGCGGCCAGATCCACTTTGACATCGCCCAGCACAATCCAGTCCACGGTACGCCCCGCCGCCCTTCGCAGCAGCGCATGCAGCCGCGCCGCCAGCTCGTGCAGATCGAAGGGCTTGACCAGATAGTCGTCAGCTCCGGTCTGCAAGCCTTCGATGCGCTGGTCCACTGCATCACGTGCGGTCAGCACCAGCACTGGCAGCTCCAGCCCCTGACGGCGCCACCGCGCCAGCAGATGCAGACCGTCCTCATCGGGCAGACCCAGATCCAGCACACATACATCGAAGTGGGAGGATTTGAGCGCCGCATCAGCCTGGCTGGCGCAACCCACCACGTCCACGCCAAAGCCCTGTAGCTGCAGGCCCGCCTTCACCCCGCTGGCGACCAAAGCGTTATCTTCCACTAACAGCACATGCATTTTTTCACTGCGCAACCGCCACCCGCACCATCACATCCGGAGATGTGAGTACCCGTTACGCACCTTGTTTATCCGAAGCGGTCGAGCATCGCAGATTTGTCTTTTCGCAGCGTTAACCCCTGCTTAATCCCTTGCGCCCAAGATGCGGGCTGCCTCATCCAAGACACTCAGCCACCACCATTCATGTCTCTTCGCTCTGCCGCAGCCCTAGCTCTGCTTTCAGTCCTGCTGAAGGGGATGACTGCCTGGGCGCAGCCGCTGACCCTGCCCGGCCTGAGTGCCGACAAGCCAGCTGCGCAACCCGAAGTCCTGACTGCCGAACAGGCTTTCGAGCTGGTCCACACCGAGCAAAGCGCCATCCAAACAGAGGCTGATGGCCGCCGCCTGCTGGAGTTGCGCTGGAACATTGCTCCTGGTCACTATCTCTACCGCGACCAGTTGCGCCTGCTCGATGCTCAGGGTCAGCCAATACCGCTGCAGATTCCTGAAGGTCGGACCCTGAGCGATGCCTTTTTTGGCCGTGTGCAGGTCTTTCACCGGGAGTTGCGCATTCAGGCCGCGCTGCCTGAACGGCCGGCGCAATGGCCGCTGGAGCTGCAATGGCAGGGCTGTGCCGAGATAGGCATCTGCTACCCGGTACAGCAGCAGAGCATCAGCGCCGCTCAAGCAGGCATGGACGGAAATGCGGATGCCCCGACTCCAGCCCTTGGCGAAGGCAATACCGAAGCAGCTCAACCCGGCTTGTTGCAGGCACTGGCCTTGCCCGCCAGTGTGCGGATAGGCCCTCTCGCTCTGCCCACCATGGCTCTTGCCGCATTTCTGGCATTGTTTGCCAGCCAGTGGTGGGCGCGGCTCAGGCAGCGGCAAAGCAATCAGCCTGTAGAGACTGTGCTGCTTCAGGCCACGCTTGCCGGACTGGTGGCAGCGCGCACGGCCTACGTCGTGCAATGGTGGCCCGAGTACTGGGCGCCCGTGAGCGCATCTCCCGCCAGCGTGCTGCAGATTCTGGATATTCGCGACGGTGGCTGGAACCTTTGGGCCGGACTGCTGGTGGCGGTTCTCTGGGCAGCCTGGAGCTGCCGCAGCCATGCACTCCTGAAACGTGGCGTGCTGCAGTCCCTGGGTGTGGGTGCGTTCATCCTGATGGCAGCTTACACATTGCGAAATTGGGTTGAGCCTTCAGAGTCTTCACTCCCCTCTCTGACGCTGATCAGCGCTGCCGCTCAGCCCACGGATCTGCGCAGCTACGGCGGTCAACCGCTGGTCATCAACCTCTGGGCCAGTTGGTGCCCGCCCTGCAAGCGCGAGATGCCGGTACTGGCCCAAGCGCAAAAAGACCATCCAGGTGTGCGTTTCATCTGGATCAACCAGGGTGAAGACGCCGCTGCAGTGCTGCGCTATTTGCAGTCCATGCCTCTCCCCCCAGCCCAGGTGCTCCTGGACCCAGAGCAGCTCGCCGGTCAGCACTGGCAGCAGCGCGCCCTGCCATCCACCTATTTCTATGACGCGAACGGACGCCTGCGGTCCACGCGTACGGGGGAGCTCTCTCGCGCAAGCCTGAGCGAGCAGTTGCGCATCATTGCGCCTCCAACACAGGCCCCATGACTCAAGATGGACAAAGGTTTATCGTGCCACGTTTACAGCCCCTGTCACGCCAATTGATGGCGCTGATTCTCCCCATCTTCGCTGCAGCCGCAGCCACCGTAGTCGCCGTGGCCTATACCCGCGACGTGATTGCCGCCAGTGGCGCTGCAGCAAGCGGTGCGGCAAGCAGCGACCTGCCCTCAGCGCAGTTTCTCGCCGAGCAAGGCCTGCAGATCGTGGGCCCCATGCAAAGCGCCGGCGGCCTCAAGGCCTGGGCCGCCTACCGCGACCAGCAGCCCATCCCCATCTACCGCATGCCTGACGGCAAGCACTGGGTGATTGGCACCGTCATCGATGCCCAGGGCAAGGACGTCAACGCCAAAGCCTTGCACAACGCCGTGCAAAAGCCCATGGGCCAAGAGTTCTGGACCGATCTGGAGCGTACACACTGGATTGGCGACGGCAAGCCCGATGCCGCCCGCATCGCCTATGTGTTCACCGATCCCAACTGCCCTTATTGCAACCAGCTCTGGCGCGATGCCAGGCCACTGGTGCAAGCTGGCCAGTTGCAGTTGCGCCATATTCTGGTGGGCATGCTGCGCCCCAGCAGCGAAGGCAAGGCCGCCGCCATTCTGGCCTCTAAGGTACCCGAGCAGGCTCTTGCCAGCCATGCCATGGCCTATGCCGACGCTCATGGCAAGAATCCCGATGTCCTGGGTATTGCACCGCTGCAGCGCATCCCCCTGTCGGCCCGCGATGCACTAGCCAACAACGCCGCGCTGATGAGCAATGCAGGCCTGCGTGCCACACCCGCGACGATCTGGAAGAATGCCCAGGGGCTGGTGCAGATCCGCACCGGCATGCCGCCCGGGCTACTGGACGAGTTGATGGACAAAGCTCCCGCCAAGTCGCCAGCACATTAGGATTCAAGTCACCGCATAGCCCCTGCACAGAATTTGCAAGCGGCTATCATCGCGCTAGCAAATCTGCCCCAACACCATGAGCCGACCTGACTGGAACACCCTGCTGCCCGCCCTGCGCCCCAGCACCCTCATCGTGCTGCACGCACCCAGCACGCAAGCACTGGTCCGCGCACGCGGCAACTTCAAGAACCTGAAAGCCGCCAACCCCGAGTTGGAAGTCTGGATTGTCGTCAATGCCCAGGCCGTGCAAGCCGTGCTGGACCAGCCGGACGACATGGGTCCTGCTCTGGCACATGTGCTGCTGTGCCCCAACACGCTCAGGAACGCCGGCATCAGCGCACCGGACAATATTCAGGTGCTGCCCATGGGCGCCGTCGAAGCCATCGCCCGCATGCAGCAAGGTGGCTGGACCTATATCCGCAGCTGAGCAGGCTGCGTCCTCGGCACTCCAGAGCCGTGCGCACTCCGGGCTAAAGACCCCAGTCCTTGAGCGCAGGCAACGCCAGCTGGGTTGCGGCATAGCCTTCATCGATCGACTCGCGCCCCCGGTAGAAGTCCATCAGCCCGACATGCGAGAGGCGCGGAGCAATCAGCACCTCGGCCGGGTCACCCGCCATGCGGCTGCGGGTGATGCGCATCTGCATGATGTTGACACTGGCCATGACCACATTGACCAGCGAGGGCACAGGCACAGAATCCCCGTCCTCGGCATCGCCCTCCCCCTTGCGGCCCCTGCGCATCACGGATGAGGACAATGTCTTCACGCTCGTCATACTGCGCATCCATGCGCCCGCCCAACCGAGCGGTGAGCCATTCGCCGCCAGCGCTTCAGGAATCTGGCCCAGCGGCACCGGAGGCTCTTCCTCATCCAGATGCAGCTGCGAGACCCTGAGCTCGCGGGAATGCAGGTTGATCTCGCTCTCGCTCATGTCAACGGGCTTCATATGCCTGCGCATGATGTCGGCATTCAAATCGACGGCGATGACGATGTCCGCACCCATGGCGCGCGCCAGCGACACCGGCACCGGGTTGACCAGACCGCCATCGACCAGCAGCCGCCCTTCCCGCATCACCGGAGTGAACAGGCCGGGCAAGGCGATGGACGCGCGCACGGCTTCGGCAATCGAGCCCTTGCGCAGCCAGACCTCGGCACCTGTCTGCAGATCGGTGGCCACGCAGCCGAACGGCGTGCCCAGTTGCTCCACGGTTTCCTGGACGAAATTCTCGCGCCAGAACTCGATGATCTTCTCGCCCTTGAGCAATCCGCCGCCCAGATTGAAGTCCATGAAGCCGAAGACCTTGCGCTTGCCCAGGCCCAGCACCCAGCTCTCGAAGGCATCCATTTCGCCGGCGGCATAGGTTGCACCGACCAATGAGCCAATGGAAGTGCCGCAGATGATGTCGGGGCTGACACCGGCCTCGCGCAGCGCGCGCAGCACGCCAAAGTGCGCCCAGCCTCTTGCGGAGCCGCTGCCCAGGGCCAGGCCCACCACGGGTTTGCGTCGCAATTTGTTCATGTAGCCCCCTTGCTGCTTCTACAGTCGACTCAACCGGGCTGCTCGCCCCTTAGCAGTGCCAGCATGCCTGCTTCGTCCAGCACGGGCACGCCCAGCTCCTCGGCCTTGGCCAGCTTGCTGCCCGCCTCGGCCCCTGCGACCACATAGCTGGTCTTTTTGCTGACCGAGCCCGAGACCTTGGCACCCGCCGCCTCCAGCATATCCTTGGCGGCGTCGCGGCCCAGCGTGGGCAAGGTGCCGGTCAGCACCACGGTCAGGCCGGCCAGAATCTGAGGCGCCTTCTCGGCTGGCTCGCCTTCCTCCCAATGCACACCGCAGGCGCGCAGCTGCTCCACCACCTCGCGGTTATGGGGCTGGGCAAAAAAGGTGTGAATGCTGTCGGCCACCACGGGCCCGACATCCTTGACTTGCAGCAACTCCTCCACGCTGGCATCCATGATGGCATCGAGCTTGCCGAAATGCTTGGCCAGATCCCTGGCCGTGGATTCGCCCACATTGCGAATGCCCAAGCCAAACAGAAAGCGCTGCAGCGTGGTGCTCTTGGATTTTTCCAGGGCTGCCAGCACGTTCTGGGCCGATTTCTCGGCCATGCGATCCAGCGCTGCCAGCGAGCTCAGGCCCAGCCTGTAAAGGTCAGGCAGCACGCGCACCACCTGGGCATCCACGAGCTGATCGACCAGCTTGTCGCCCAGACCTTCGATGTCCATGGCTCGGCGGTGAGCAAAGTGCAAGATTGCTTCCTTGCGCTGTGCGCCACAGAACAGGCCGCCCGTGCAGCGGTGGTTGGCCTCGCCTTTTTCACGCACCACCTCGCTGCCGCAGATGGGACAGGTCTTGGGCATGCGGAAGTTGGGCACATAAGCAGGCCGCTCGCCCGGCACCCGTCCCACCACCTCGGGGATCACGTCGCCCGCACGGCGCACTATGACCTGATCGCCCACGCGCACACCCTTCTTGCGGATGTCGAACAGATTGGACAGCGTGGCATTGGTCACCACCACACCGCCCACCTGCACAGGAGCCAGGCGGGCCACGGGCGTCAGCTTGCCCGTGCGCCCCACCTGCACATCGATGGCCTCCATGAGCGTAGGCATCTCCTGCGCCGGGTATTTGTGCGCCACGGCCCAGCGCGGCTCGCGCGACTTGAAGCCCAGCTGACGCTGCAGTGCCAGGCTGTTGACCTTGTAGACCACGCCGTCGATTTCATAGGGCAGATTGGCACGCTCGGCACCGATGCGCTCGTGAAACGCTACCAGTTCAGAAGCACCCAGCGCAATACTGACTTGCGGTGCAACCGGAAAGCCCCAGGACTTCAAAGTCTGCAGCATGGCGTAATGCGTGCCGAAGTCCGGCCCGCCCTGCTGCGGCGGCGTGATCTCGCCCAGACCATAGGCGAAGAACGACAGCGGACGCTGGGCCGCGATATTCGAGTCGAGCTGACGGACCGATCCGGCCGCCGCATTGCGCGGATTGGCAAAGGTCTTGGCACCTGCGGCCTGCTGGCGCGCGTTGAGCTTGTCCAGATCGGCCTTGGCCATATGCACCTCGCCTCGCACCTCCACCACGGGGGGTACATCGCGGCCTGCGGACAGGGTCAGGGGAATCTGGCGAATGGTACGGATATTGTGCGTGACGTCTTCCCCCACCTCGCCATCGCCGCGCGTGGTGGCCTGCACCAGGCGACCGTTTTCATAACGCAGATTCATGGCCAGGCCGTCGAACTTGGGCTCGGCCACATATTCGATGGCTGCAGCGGACTCATCCAGCCCCAGCTCCTTGCGCACACGCTGGTCGAAGGCAATGGCACCCGTGGCCTCGTTATCGGTCTCTGTCTGGATGCTCAGCATGGGCACGGCATGGCGAACCGGAGTCAAACCGTCCAGCACCGCACCGATCACGCGCTGCGTGGGAGAGTCCGGCGTAACAAGTGCGGGGTAAGCCCCCTCCAGTGCTTCGAGTTGCTGATAGACGCGGTCATATTCCCCGTCGGGAACCGTGGGCGTATCGAGCACATAGTACTCATGTGCCCATTGATGGAGTTGGGCGCGCAATGCCGCCACCTTGCTCGTCACGCTTTCGGGCACGCCTGCATTGATAGCTGTCGATGGCTTCTGGCCCTGGGGTTCAGCGGAAAAAAGATCTAAATTCTCGGTCATGCTCTGCCCGCTGGAAATTCAAAGTCCGGGATAAAAAAGGCCAACATTGTTGGCCTGTTTGTTTTAGCTGAAAAGCCTTCTGGCAAGAAGTGAGCCGGCCGACAGCTCTGCGCTGTCGAGCTTGTCGTAGAGCAGCTCCAGGTCATGCTGAATCGGGTCCAGTGCCGAAACCGGCAGCAGATAGCCGTTCTGGTCGCAGAGCACGCCGTCCATGGTCTGGCACAGTTGCTCCGCCACCTGACGCAGACGCTCAAATGGCTGCTGCCCACGCGGCACCTGGGCCACGTCCAGGCTGAGCAGGAATTCGCGCACGACGGACTGATCCAGATCATCGCCCATGGCGGCCTGGGGGTCGTAGTTCAGCACCAGCACCGGAGGCAAGCCCTGGATGGGGGAGGCAAGCACCATGCGGCCCGGCATGGGCGTGATGACAAAGCCCAGGCGCTGGGCATTTTGCTGGACATAACCAGCACTCCAGGACGCTTGACGCGCACGCAGCATAAAGCTCAGCTGCGCATCGTGCTCGCTGGCGAACTGATCGAGCTCGCGTGCACGCGAGACCTCGTTGAGCATATTGGGCACGTCGGCCATGGCGCCCAGCGCATCGGCGAAGCGCTGCACCTTGGTGACGAACTCCGAAAACTCGATCTCGTTGAGTGCACCGGTACGGTTGGCCAGCTGGACACCGGCCTGAAAGCCCAGATAGCGCTGGCCGGTCTGCAACGGCTCCCACTGCTTGCTGTCCTGGTTCATGCCTTCAATGGCAAAGGGCTTGTTACCGGCACGGCGGGTACTGGGCTGGGCCTGCAAGGCCACTTCACCAGGAACAATCTGGGCCACAGTGATCGGAGCAATCGCATCGATCAGCGCATCCAGATGGCCGCGTCGCTCCACTGACGGAGCGGGAGGAATCGAAGCGGCCAGAGGAGCGTCCGTCAACACGGGCTCCACAGCCTGCGCGGCCTGCTCGGTCACTGCAGCAATGGCTGCATCCGTGCCCTGAGCGTTCACCTCTTGCACAGCATGCGCAGCCTCGGTCGTCTCGGCTTTGTGCTGGGCGGCCGCCAGAGCTTCCTGACGCTGCGCTTCCTCATGGGCTTCGCGCGCCACCAGGCGGGCCAGCTCGGCATCGGCTTCGGCAAAGCGACCTGCGGATTCGGGCATCTGCAGGGGCTCGGTACCGGGAATGGCCTTGCCGAAATCCCCCAGCACGGGCTCATGCTGGTATTTGGTCAGGTCCGCACCATGACCGACGGTGTTCATTCCGGGCTCGAGGCGCTGAGGATCTGTGCTTTCTTCCTCAGGCTCGGCCCGCTTGGGCGCATTGCGACGCGCAGTCCAGGAGTTGTAGGCAACGATCAGCGCCAACAGCACCACACCCAGGACGGCCAGACTGATTTGCAAGTTACTCATGTGAGAAAACGGTTCTTCAATAGGGGATGACCGGGCTCAGGATAGCTCAGCCATGGAGAGGGCGGACTCCATGTCCACCGCAACAATTCGTGAAACGCCCTGTTCCTGCATGGTCACACCAATCAGCTGCTCGGCCATCTCCATGGCGATCTTGTTGTGACTGATGAACAGGAACTGGGTTCCCTTGCTCATGCTGTAAACCAGCTTGGCATAACGTTCGGTATTGGCGTCGTCCAGCGGCGCATCCACCTCGTCCAGCAGACAGAATGGCGCTGGGTTGAGCTGGAAGATGGCAAACACCAGCGCAATCGCGGTCAGCGCCTTCTCGCCGCCCGAGAGCAGGTGAATGGTCTGGTTCTTCTTGCCGGGCGGCTGGGCAATCACCTGCACCCCGGCGTCGAGAATCTCGTCGCCGGTGATCACCAGCTTGGCCTGACCGCCACCGAACAGCTCGGGAAACATGCGGCCAAAATGGCGATTGACGATGTCGAAGGTGCCGGTCAGCAAATCCCGCGTCTCGGCATCGATCTTACGAATGGCTTCTTCCAAGGTGTTCATGGCCTTGGTCAGATCATCCATCTGCGCATCGAGGAAGGTCTTGCGCTCACGCGCCAGGGTCAACTCATCCAGCGCGGCCAGATTCACGGCCCCCAGGGCTTGGATTTCGCGGTGCAGGCGGTCGATTTCACCTTGCAGGCCGTGCATGCGCACATTGCCTTCGGCAATCGACTGAGCCACAGCAGCCAGATCGGCCTCGGCTTCGGTCAGCAGATTGCTGTACTGCTCCAGTCCCAGGCGCGCGGCCTGTTCCTTGAGCTGGAATTCGGTGATGCGCTGACGCAGCGGGTCCAGTGCCTTTTCCAGGCTCTGGCGGCGCTCGTCGCTGGCACGCAGCTTATTGGTCAGATCCTCATATTCGCTGCGGCGCTCGGCGACGTCTTTTTCGCGCTGCATCTTCAGATCCAGCGCATCCTGCAGGCCGCCCTGCGCTGCGGCATCAGACAGTCTTGCCAGTTCGTCCTGAGCGCGTTGCTGCTCCTCGGCCAGGGACTTGGCCTGCTGGCTGGCGGTTTCGATGGTGCGCGACAGCTCGGCGCGACGCGCGTGCAGCGTGCGCTGCGAGAAGGTCGCCTCCTGGGCCTGACGCTCCAGACTGCGTAACTGCTCGCGCGATTCGTTCAGGCGGCGCTCGGCCTCCAGCACGCGATCCCCCAGCTGGGCATGGCGCTCCTGGCTGTCGGCCAACTGCATGTCCAGCTCTTCAAAGCGGGCCTCGGCGGCGACCTTGCGCTCTTCGATATCGGAGAGCTGGGTTTCGACTTCGGACAGATCCGCCGAAATTTGCGCATTGCGTGCGCGCGCCTGCTCGGCCAGTTGAGACAGGCGCAAGGTCTCGACCTGCAGCTCATGGGCACGGCTTTGCGACTCGCTCGCTTCGCGGCGTGCGGACACCAGACGCTGCGAGGCATCGGCATAAGCGCTTTCGGCGCGCACCAAGGCCGAACGCGATTCATCGGCGATCAGCGCCTGGGCGCGGACTTCCTTTTCCAGGTGCTCGATTTCCTGCGCCCGCGCCAGCAGCCCCGATTGTTCGGAGTCCTGCGCATAAAAGGTCACGCTGTGCGCGGTCACCGCATGGCCGGTGGGCACATAAATGGTCTCGCCAGCCTGCAGATCGGCACGCTTGGCCAGGGCCTCGTCGAGCGTGGGCGCGGTATAGCAGCCCGTCAGCCAGTCCACCAGCACGGCGCGCAGGCCGGCATCATTGATCTTGAGCAGATCGCTGAGACGCGCAAAGCGCGCAGCCACAGGTGCGCCCGCTGCCTGAGCCTGGCTGAAAAAGGCCAGCCGGGCCGGCGGAGCGTCCAGCCCCCCGGAGCCCAGAAAACCGCGCACCATGTCGAGGCGACCGACTTCCAGCGCACCCAGACGTTCGCGCAGCGCGGCTTCCAGCGCATTTTCCCAGCCCGACTCGATGGCTATGCGGCTCCACAGGCCTTGCATGCCGTCCAACCCATGCTTGGCCAGCCAGGGCTGAAGCTTGCCATCGGTCTTGACCTTTTCCTGCAAGGCCTTGAGCGCATCCAGCCGTGCCGACAGATCGGCGTGACGACTGTTTTCGGCATTCACGGCCTGCTGGCGTGCGCGCCTATCCTCATCGAGTTGCGGCACGCTGTCCTGCAACTCATTGAGGACGGCATCGGCCATCTCGGCCAGCTCCTGCGCCTCGGCCAGCTG
This sequence comes from Comamonas sp. HJ-2, assembly GCF_053615495.1. Taxonomy (NCBI): domain Bacteria; kingdom Pseudomonadati; phylum Pseudomonadota; class Betaproteobacteria; order Burkholderiales; family Comamonadaceae; genus Comamonas; species Comamonas sp. HJ-2. The sequence goes on from NZ_JBSIFD010000005.1 coordinate 20,208, forward strand.
CGCCTGCAAATTGTTCAGGCGCGCTTCGTCCGGCGTTTCCAGTGCATTGCGGTCGGCCCGCAAACGTTCGTAGCGGGTTTCAAACTGACGGCGCTGCTCATCGAGACTGCGCTGCTCGGCGGCCAGCACCTGAATCTGCTGCTGCACCTGCACCACCGAGTTGCGCTGGTCTGCATCGGCTTTCTGCGCCTTATGCAGAGAATCTTCCAGATCGGGCAGGCGGGTGCTTTGCTCCTCGAGCTGGGCAGCCAGCATCTCGGCCTGCTCTTCGGCATCCATGCCCGCACCCTCGATGTTCTCGATCTCGCCCTGGGCCTCTTCGCTACGGCTGCTCCACAGCAGCAGTTGCTCGGCCAGTTGCTGCAGACGCAGTTGCACGCGCTGGCGGCCCTCGACCACATAGCGGATTTCGGCCTCCAGCTTGCCGACCTCGGCCGTGGCTTCGTAGAGCTTGCTCTGCGCCTGATTGACCTGATCGCTGGCGTCGTAGTGCGACTGGCGCAGGGTCTCGAGTCCGCTCTCGTTGTTGCGGATATCGGCCATGCGCTCTTCGAGCTCGTTGACGACCTTGAGGCCTTCGACACGCACGCGGTCCTGCTCGGCCTCGGCATCGGCCCGCTTCATGAACCACAGTTGGTGCTGCTTGAGCGTGACCTGGGCGTTCAGGCCGTTGTACTTGGCCGCAACTTCGGCCTGCTTTTCCAGCTTGTCCAGATTGGCATTGAGCTCGCGCAGAATGTCTTCCACACGGGTGAGGTTCTCGGTCGTGGCCGAGAGGCGGTTTTCCGTCTCACGACGACGCTCCTTGTACTTGGAAACCCCGGCCGCTTCTTCGAGGAACAGGCGCAGCTCTTCGGGGCGCGACTCGATGATGCGGCTGATCGTGCCCTGACCGATGATGGCGTAGGCACGCGGTCCCAGACCCGTTCCCAGAAACACGTCCTGAACGTCGCGACGACGCACGGGCTGGTTGTTGATGAAGTAGCTGCTGTTGCCCTCGCGCGTGAGCACGCGCTTGACGGCGATTTCGCCGAACTGCCCCCACTGACCGCCTGCGCGGTGGTCGCTGTTGTCGAAGGTCAGCTCCACACTGGCACGGCTGGACGGCTTGCGATGCGTGGTGCCGTTGAAGATCACGTCCTGCATGGACTCGCCACGCAGCTCGCTGGCCTTGCTCTCCCCCAGCACCCAGCGCACCGCATCCATGATGTTGGACTTGCCGCAACCGTTGGGCCCCACCACGCCGACCATCTGCCCCGGCAGAATGAAATTGGTGGGCTCGGCAAAGGATTTGAAGCCGGAGAGCTTGATGGAATTCAGGCGCACGGTGTCGGTGTCGGTCTAGAGGCTGGCCAGCAAAGGCTTGTGATTGGGAAAGAAAAACGGCAAAAGCGGTTGCACAAACGCAAAACTTGAAAAAGCCCTGTTCTTGCTTGCAACCGTCAACAGACGGGAATCATAACGCGGCCTGCCCCCTCGTCAGCCAAGATTGCTGCATACACGCAAACCATAGCGGCCTGCGCAGGATCGGCAAGGGATTGAGGCAGATTTGGATCGAATAAGAGAGCAGCGGATGCCTCAGGTGCGCGGCTGAAAAGCAATCAGACCCGCCCCCAGCAGACAGACGGCCACCCCTGCCATATCCCAGGCGCTGGGTTTGATGCCATCCACCAGCCACAGCCACAGAAGCGCCACGCTGATGTAGATGCCGCCGTAGGCCGCGTAGACACGACCCGAGGCCGAGGGATGCAAAGTCAGCAGCCAGACAAACAAGGCCAGGCTGACTGCGGCGGGCAGCAACAGCCAGGCGCTGCCGCCCTGCTTGAGCCAGAGCCAGGGCAGGTAGCAACCCACAATCTCCGCCACGGCGGTCAGGACAAACAGCAACAGGGTCTTGATCTCAGGCAATTCAATCTCTCACACAGCGAATGCATGCATTGTAGAGAGCATGGACTGCCTCAGCGCATGGACACCGGGCTGAGAGCTGGCGTCGGAGATCCCGGCACATTGCCATTGGTGACCAGGCTCTCGAACTCGCTGACGGGCACGGGCGGACTCATCAGATAGCCCTGCCACGCATAGCAGCGTATGCCTTCAAGAAAACGGCACTGCGCCTGGGTCTCCACGCCTTCGGCGATCACATGCAGACTCAGGCTCTTGGCCAGAGCCACAATGGTGCGGGCAATGGCCGCGTCATTGGGATCGGTCAGCACGTCACGCACAAAGCTGCGGTCGATCTTGAGCTGGTCCAGCGGCAGCCGTTTCAGATAGGACAGCGAGGAATAGCCGGTACCAAAGTCGTCCAGCGAAAATCCGATGCCGTAGGACTTCAGACGCATCATCTTGGCGATGGTGTCGTCCACGTCGGAGACCAGCATGCCTTCGGTCAGCTCCAGCTTGAGCCGACGCGCATCGGCCCCATGCTCGGCCAGCGCCTTGAGCACCTGTTCGACAAATCCGCTCTGATGGAACTGCTTGGGACTGACGTTGACCGAGAGCACCAGTTGCGCATAACGGGGGTGCTTGGCCCATTTCGCCAGTTGCTGGCAGGCGGCCTGCAGCACCCAGTCGCCCAGGGGGAGGATGACGCCTGTTTCCTCGGCCAGCGGAATGAAATGCGCAGGAGGGACAAAGCCTTTTTCAGGATGCTTCCAGCGCAGCAGACCTTCGGCGCCAATCACCTTGCCCATCTCCACCTGGGGTTGATAGAACAGCTCGAATTCACCGGCCTGCAGACCGGCACGCATGTCCTGCTCAAGCGTACGGCGCTCCTGCAGCGCCGATTGCAGCTGGGGGTCGAAGAAGCAACTGACATTGCGCCCCTGGCTCTTGGCCTGGTACATGGCCATTTCAGCGCGGCGCTGCACTTCTTCACCCGTCAGTTCTGGCTCGCCAAACAGGCTCAGGCCCATGCTGACGGTGATGGAGCGCGGAATGCCGCCGATCTCTATGGGCTCACGCAAGCGGCTCAGCCACTGGTCGGCCTGCTGCTCCAGCCTGGCGGCAGCCGCCACGGAATCGCTGCCAAGGTCCTCGATCAGCAGCACAAAATCATCGCCGCCCTGACGAGCAATCGTGGCCCCTGAAGGAAGCAGACCACGGATGCGCTGACTCATCGACTGCAGCAGCAAATCGCCCTGATCCAGGCCATAGGTCTCGTTGAAGGCTTTGAAGTTGTCGATATCCAGCAGCACCACACCACCAAAATGGGCCTTGCGTTGCGCCACGGCCAGAGCCTGTTGCAGCCGATCAGCCAGCAGGCGCCGGTTGGGCAGGCCAGTCAAGGCGTCGTAGAAGGCCAGACGGCGGACCTCCTGCTCGGCCGCCATGCGCTGGCTCTGATCCTGCAGCACCATCAAGCACCCTTCGGCTTGCAACACGGCACTGACCGCGACCGGGCGGCGCAGGCCGTCTACCCCACTGAGCATCAATGTCTGCGCAGACACCGTGCAAGCCGACGCCTCGGTGGCGAGCTCGTCCCACTGAGCCTGCACATCGTCGACACGCTCGGATTGGCGCAGCTGCAATGTCCGGCGGGCCTGAGCCTTGGCGACTTCCCAGCGCTGGATGACGCGCTCGCGCTCAGCGGCATCGGGGAACATGCGCTCCCACCACTGCTGGGTTGATACGCCGGGCTTGCCCCCATGGCCGGCCAGACGCAGAAACTCTTCGTTCCAGTAGACCAGGCGCCCATCCAGATCCTCCATGACCAGACCCACCGGAAGTCTTTGCATGAGATTGCGCAACTGCTGATGACCCAGCCGCTCCATCTGCTCGAGGCGCTTGCGCCCGCTGATGTCCTGCACCAGCACCTGCAGGCGCCGTGATTCATGACGTCCGGTCAGAAACGCATTGAGTTCGACCCAGACTGGCCCGCCCTCCTTGGAACGCAGACAGAATTCGCCCGCGTTGTGCTGGAACTGCTGCAGGTCCAGTCCTTCAAGCAGTTGCTCACAGTGCGCCTGGTCTTCGGGCATGACCAGCTCCAGCACGCTGCGTCTGTGAATTTCCTGGGCCTCATAGCCCAGCAACTGACAGAAATGCTGGTTGACCTTGAGTACGCTGCGCGTGGCGATATCAAGCTCGAGCACGCCCATGGCCGCCTGCTCGCACATGGCATGAAAGCGTGCATCACTCTCCTGCCTTGCCTGCGCACTGAACTTGAGGCGCCGGCTCCAGCTCCAGCGGCTTTGCCACCAGCCCGAGACCCAGGCAGCCAGCACCAGCCCCGCCAGCAGACCCAGGCCCAATACCAGCCAGGGCAGATACCTCTCAAACCTTCTCTGAGTGCTGAGCGCAGGCTTGAACTGCAGCGACCAGATGCGGTCATACACCTGTATCTGCCGCTCCAGCGGCTTGATCAAGGCAAATTCAGGATGGGTTTCCGCCTCCGCCCACAGTGAGCCAGTGAACAAGATCTCCGCACCGCCAGCAAGCATCGACAGCGGCATGGTCAGTCTCATGTGCTCCCCACCAGCCTTTGGCGATGGGTCGGCTGGACTGAGATCCACCAGCTTGAAGGCGACCTGAGGGTAGAGGTTGGCCGGAACCAGCCCCCTCGCAAATTCGCCCAGACGGATCCGGGCATTGAGCGTCCCGAGCGGCTTTCCGGAAGATTTCCCGATCGCGGTGGCGCCGCCCCCCTCTTCTGCAGCCCACAGCGGAGCCCGCAACACCACGCCCTTGGGGCTATCGGGCAGTTGCAGAAAGCGAAATGGAGCCGACATCGACATCTGGCGAGAGTTCCACGCCTGCATCAAGGAATGAAATGCCGCCGCCGGCTGACGCGCGTTGCTTCCCGCCAGCGCCTCGTTGCCTATCAACGGCCAGACGTAGGAAACCTCGAAGGCCTGTGAATCACGCGCAAGATCGGTGTGCTGCTCCGCAGTCACTGCACGGGTCAGACTCAGGGCCTGCAGCCCCACCAGACTATCCTGACTGAGCAGAGCATGGGCATGCTGGGCAAACACCTGCTGGCCCGCATCCGCATTGCCGGCCATTTGCTCGGCGAGCTTGACGAGCAGACGGTCATAGCTGCCCAGGCGTTGCTCCAAAGCTCGCGTCGTCATATCGGCACTGAGCTGCAAGCGCTGTTGCATGCGCGACTCCTGGCGTTGATGGAGCATCCAGCCCCCCAAACTGCCACAGGAAATTCCAAAACCCAATGCCAGCAGCGCCAACCAGGGTTTACGCATTTTCATCACTGGCTGAGTTGCGAATTGCGACATGCAAAAAACACAAGATTCCTGAGTTGCGAGGTGGCTCCAGCCGGCAGTGGCGCCTTGCAGCAAAGGCTGCAGCACCATGAGCCAAGATGAGGAGCGACATAGTTTGTAGGAGCAAACCTACATCCAAAGAACATTCACACCAAGTGATTACCCTGAAAGCCTTGGCATGATTGCGTCTAGATTTAGATCAAATCATAGGCATAAGCTTGTATATCCAATACAAAGCGCTGCAAAATCAAGAGCAACCCCAGGTCGCAAAATTGACAAATGTCAATATTTGTCGGAGCTTAGTCCCATTCAGGCCGCATCACAAACCACGACAACCCGTATCTTTTTAGCAACAATCAAGCAGAACCACAGCGCTCTACCCGGTTATTCCCGCCTGCAAGCGCCTGCGGTTTGTCCACCGGCAATAAAGCAACCATGTCACAACGCACGACCCTGCTGATCGTCTACCACTCACTGACTGGCGGCACACTCCAGATGGTTGAAGCGACCAGCACCGGCGCCCGGCAGGAGGAATCCGTCGAGGTCCGCGTGCTGCATGCCTCCCAGGCCGGCCCGCAAGACCTGTTGCAAGCTCAGGGCTATCTGTTTGCCACGCCGGAGAATCTGGCCGCCATCAGCGGTCTGATGAAGGACTTCTTCGATCGAAGCTATTACGGCGTGCTCGACCGGATACAGGGCCGCCCCTATGCCAGTTTGGTCTGCGCCGGCAGCGACGGTCATAACGCAGCAAGGCAGATGGAACGCATTGCCACCGGCTGGCGCCTGAAGGCCGTGGCAGAGCCGCTCATCATCTGCACCCATGCCCAGACGCCGGAAGCCATACTCGCCCCCAAACAGATACCGGCCGCCGATTTGCAGCGCTGCGAAGAATTGGGGCAATCGCTGGCCACGGGACTGGCCTTGGGCATTTTTTAGAAAAACAAGGGTTTGCCCGCATCATTCCGGGCAGGACAGGCTCCATACAAAGGCAAAAATGGAGCCTTCGAATCGGCTTGTATAAATGTGCCATCATTGCTCGCGCATGCTTTTCCCCGATGCGCGCTCCCAAGCAGGCATAGTCTGCGACTTCACCAGCTCTTGCGTCCATGATTGAACCAGACACCGAACGCCCCAAGCGCACGCCACGCGGCCCCAGTCCGCAAAAGACCCAGGCCACACGCCGCTCCATCGTGGCGGCTGCGTTTGCAGAATTTCTGGAGCACGGCTATGCGCGTGGCACCACGGCTTCGGTGGCACAGCGCGCGGGACTGTCAAAGGTCACGCTGTTTCGCTATTTCGACAGCAAGGAAGCCCTGTTCGAGGCCGTGATCCAGACACATATCGCCTCGGCCGCCGTGGCCTTGCAGTCCAGCCCCATGCACGAGCATGAATCGGTGGGCGAATATCTGCTGCGCACCGTGGGTGCCGCTGCGGAAGTCATAGACAGCAGCGGCCGCTCCGCCACGGCCAGGCTGGTCGTCGCCGAAGGCCTGGAGTTTCCGCTGCTGGCGCAGATGTATCGTCGCTATGTCCACGATGCCTTGCTCGAGCATTTCACCCGGCTCGCACAGCTGGCCGCCAAACGTGGCGAACTCAAGGCTCCGGAGCTGGTTCAACACCCGGAATTGCTGCTTGCACCGCTGTGGCTGGCCATGATGAACAACACCGTCATTCATCCCGAAGTGCCCATGAATGCCGGAACCCTGTTCCGGCTCCAGGTGACCCTGCTGTTCAAGATGCCTTGAGTATTGGCTCGCCAGAATTTCAATGAAATCCGACCCAATCGCTTACTGATAAAGCGCCAGTAGCTATCAAAAAACAAAGCCGCAGTCTTTTGGAGTGCGGCTTTTTTCATCGAGCGAGTTCGCCCATCAACCCGGCTGTGGAGCCTCTTCTCCACCCAGTGCCTTCCACAGGGTCACGCGGTTGAGCTGCTCCGACAGGCGCAGGCCTATCAAAGTCTGCTGCGCGGTATAGAGGCTGCGCTGCGCATCCAGCACCGTCAGATAGTTGTCCACACCGGCCTTGAAGCGAGCATTCGACAAATCAAAGGCTTTTTGCGTATTGGCCACCATGCTGGTCTGGGCGTCCAGCCGCTCGCCCCACTGGGCACGGTCGGCCAGCACATCCGCCACCTCCTTGAAGGCTGTCTGCACAGACTTCTCGTACTGACTCAGCGCAATGCGCTGATTGCTTTCGGCCACTTGCACATTGGCTCGGTTGCGGCCGCCATCAAAGATCGGCAGCTTGACCAGAGGGATGAAACTCCAGGTGCTGTTGTTGTTGCCGAACAGGCGATCCAGCTCGTTGCTGCCGGACCCGACACTGCCGGTAAGCGTGATGCTGGGAAACAGCGCCGCTCTGGCTGCGCCGATATTGGCATTCATGGACTGCAGATTGCGCTCGGCGGCCTGCACATCCGGACGCTTGAGCAGCACCGATGATGGCAGGGGTACGGGCACGACCTTGAGAGCCGCCGTGTCTGCCGCACCCGTCAGGGTCTGGGCGTTAGGCAGCAGCTGTGCAGGCACCGGACCGCCTACCAACAGCTGCAGGGCATTGCGGTCCCTGTCGACCTGGGAGGTATAGCTGGCAACATCGCCGCGTGCCGTATCGACCGTGGTCTGGTTCTGGGCCAGCACCAAACCGGAGGTCGAGCCCAGCTCATGCATGCGCCGCGTCAGCTCAAAAGCCTTGATGCGGCTGTCCAGCGTGTCCCTGGCCAGCTGCAGACGCGCCTGATCGGCCGCCAGCGTCAGCCATGCATTGGCGACATCAGCCACCAGACCGATCTGCACATTGCGCCGGTTGTCCTGGCTTTGCAGAAACTGCTGCAGCGAGGCTTCGCTCAGATTGCGGATGCGCCCCCACAGGTCCAGCTCGTAGCTGGCGAAACCCAGTTGGGCCGTGTATTGCTCGGTGACGCTGGAGCGCCCTGCCGTCGTCAGATCCCCTGCGGTGCGCGTGCGATTGCTCTGTGCCTGGGCCGTGATGCCCGGCAGCAGATCGGCTCTGGTGATGCCGTACTGGGCTCGCGCCTTCTCGATGTTTTCCAGCGCGACGCGCAGATCGCGATTGTTGCTCAGCGCCAGCGCCACCACCTCGCGCAGCTGCGGCGACTGCAACCATTGCAGCGCCTGGGCCTGTTGCAGCGCCGCCTCGCTGGCCTGGGCCGGCGCGGCGTTGCCGGAGACAGTCTCGGGCACGGGCAGATCAGGCGTTTTATAGGCAGGGGCCAGGTTGCAGCCCGCCAGCAAGGCCGTCACTGCGGCGGCCGCCATGGTCGAAAATTTCATGCTCGGGCGCCTCATGCTGCGCTCTCCTTGTTGACGTCAGGCGCCTCATCGCTGCGCGAACGGCTCTTGAACCAGCTGCGAACCAGCAGGAAGAACACCGGCACGAGGAAGATACCCAGCACCGTCGATGCCACCATGCCGCCCAGCACGGCCGTGCCGATGGCATTGCGACCACCAGCGCCAGCGCCGGTGCCGATGGCCAGCGGGATCACGCCGAAACCAAAGGCCAGAGAAGTCATCAGGATGGGGCGCAGGCGCAGACGCACGGCTTCCACCGTCGCATCGAACAGCTTCTTGCCCTGCTCCTGCAACTGCACTGCAAACTCCACAATCAGGATCGCGTTCTTTGCCGCAAGACCCACGGTGGTGAGCAGACCGACCTGGAAATACACGTCGTTGGTCAGGCCACGGGTATAGGTCGCCAGCAGCGCGCCGACCACACCCAGCGGCACGGCCAGCATCACCGACAGCGGCACCGTCCAGCTTTCATAGAGTGCGGCCAGGCACAGGAAGACGAACAGAATCGAGATGGCATACAGCATGGGCGCCTGCGCGCCGGACTGGCGCTCCTGCAAGGAAGCTCCCGTCCATTCGTAAGCGATGCCGTTGGGCAGCTTCTTCAAGATGTCTTCCACCGTCTCCATGGCGGTACCCGAGCTAATGCCCGCTGCGGCACGGCCTTCAAACTCATAGGCCGGGCTGCCGTTGTAGCGCAGCAGCTGGGGCGAGCCGTAGGCCCAGTAGCTTTTGGAGAAGGCTCCGAAAGGCACCATCTCGCCCTTGTTGTTGCGCACCGTCCATTTGGCGATATCGGTGGGCAGCATGCGGTACTGGGCATCGCCCATGATGTAGACACGCTTGACGCGGCCGTTGTTCAGGAAGTCGTTCACATAGGTGCCGCCCATGGCGCTGGAGAGCACGCTGTTGATGTCGCTGTACGCCAGCCCCAGCGCGGCAGCCTTGCGGTCATCCACATCCACGCGCAGCTCGCTGGCGTCTTCCAGATTGGTCGTGCGCACGGCAGTCAGCAGATTGTTGGCGCGCATTTCGCCAAGCACCTGATCACGCGCGGCGAGCAGTGCCTCGTGGCCCACACCATTGATGTCCTTGATCATGAAGTTGTAGCCCGAACTCGAACCCAGGCCGCGCACTGCAGGCGGCAGCACCACTTGCACGCGCGCATCACGGATGCTGGCCAGCTCCCTGGTCGCCTTGTTCGCAATGGCCGCGGCCGATTGAGAAGGCAGCGGACGCATGCTCCAGGGTTTCAGACGGATGAAGCCGCGCGCCGAACTCTGGTCGCCGTTGAGACCGGACACCTGGTTGAAGCTGATCACATCCGGCTGCTTGGCCAGGTACTCGCGCACCTGGTCCAGCACTTCCTGAAGACGGGCATTCGAAGCACCGGAAGGCAGGTTCACGTTGACGTAGACAAAGCCCTGGTCCTCATCGGGCAGAAAGGAAGTGGGCAGCTTGGCCATCAGCAGCCAGACCGCGGCCAGCACGGCCAGGAAGATCAGCATCATGCGCTTGGCCCGGCCCAGGCTGAAGGCCACGGTGCTTTGGTAGCGATTGGCGGCGGCATCGAAATTGCGGTTGAACCAGCGGAAGAACCGGTCGTTGATGCCCAGCACCCCGGAGCGTATGGGACGCTCATGGCCGTCGCCATGGCTGCGATCCGGTGCCTTGAGAAGCGTGGCGCACAGCGCCGGTGTCAGCGTCAGGGCCACGAACACGGACAGCGCCATGGCCGCCACGATGGTGATGGAGAACTGGCGATAGATCACACCCGTGGAGCCGCCAAAGAAGGCCATGGGCACAAACACTGCCGACAGCGTGACCCCGATGCCGACCAGCGCAGGCGTGATTTCCTTCATGGACTGGCGCGTCGCCTCCTTGGGAGACTTGCCCGTCTCGTGCATCACCCGCTCCACGTTCTCGACCACCACGATGGCATCGTCCACCAGCAGGCCGATGGCCAGCACCATGGCAAACATGGTCAGGGTATTGATGGAGAATCCCGCGACGGACAGCACGCCGAAGGTGCCCAGCAGCACCACCGGCACGGCAATGGCGGGGATCAGCGTGGCGCGGAAGTTCTGCAGGAACACGAACATCACGATCACCACCAGCACCATGGCCTCGCCCAGCGCATGCACCACTTCGCTGATCGAGGCCCGCACAAAGGGCGTGGAGTCCGAGCTCACGAAATAGTCGATCTGATTGGGAAAGAAGGGCTTGAGCTCGGCAAGCTTGGCCGCCACTGCATCCGACACCGCCATGGCGTTGGCACCATCGGCCAGGATGATGCCCATGCCTGCGCCCGGCATGCCATTGAGCTTGGCCTGGATGGACAGATTGTCGGCCCCCAGTTCCACCCGGGCCACGTCCTTGATGGTGACGACCGAGCCGTCATTCGAAGACTTGAGCACGATGTCCTCGAACTGCTCCACGGTCTTGAGCTTGGTACGCGCCGTAATGGTCGCGTTCAGTTGCTGGTTCTGCACCGCGGGCAAGGCCCCCAGCTGACCCGCCGAGACCTGGGCATTTTGCGCGTTGAGCGCGCTGCTCAGATCGGAGGGGATCAGCCCGTACTTCTCCATCTTGGCGGGGTCCATCCAGATGCGCATGGCATAGGGCGTGCCGAAGACGTTGATGTCACCGACGCCTTCGATGCGACCGATGATGTCCACCAGATTGCTGTTGATGTAGTCGCCGATGTCCACGGCGGTCACATCTTCATCGGGCGAATAGAAGCTGTAGGTGACCAGAAAATCCTGGCCGCCCTTGTTGATGAAGACGCCACGCGTCTTCACGGAGTCCGGCAGGCGGTTGACCGCGCCCTGGATCTTGTTTTGCACCTGCACCTGCGCCACGTCGACATTGGTGCCCGGAGCAAAGGTCAGCGTGATGCGAGCCTGACCGGAGGCATTGCTGGTCGAGCTCATATAGAGCATGTTGTCGATGCCCTTGATCTGCTGCTCGATGATCTGCGTCACCGAGTTTTCGACCGTCTCGGCCGAAGCACCCGTGTACTGGGCGCCTATGGTCACGCGGGGTGGAGCGATCTCGGGATACTGCTCCAGCGGCAGCAGCTTGATCGACAAAGCCCCGGCCAGCATGATGATGATGGCGATGACCCACGCAAAGATGGGCCGGTTGATGAAGAACTGAGCCATGTGTGTCGCCTGCCTTGCTTACTTCTTGGCAGGTGCATCGGCAGCGGCCTGCACGGGCGGCTCGCCCCGCTGGCTCTTGCGCTCGGCCTTGGCCTTCAGATCCACCTCCACGGTCTGAACCTTGTCGCCGGGCTTGATGCGCTGAAAGCCATCCACCATCACACGCTCGCCGGCTTTCAGGCCCGTCTTGAGCAACCAGAAAGCACCCACAGCGCGGTCCAGTTCCACATCCCGCTTTTCAACCACATCGCCGTCCTTGACGACCATGACGTTGGCACGGCCGGTCAGATCGCGGGTCACCGACTGCTGCGGCACCAGCAAGGCATCCGGTGCCAGAGCCGTTGGCAGCAAGGCCTTCACATACATGCCGGGCATGAGCATGCCGTCGGGATTGGGCACCTCGGCGCGCAGGGTCAGCGTGCCGGTCGTGTCGTTGACGATCACGCCCGCAAAGGCCAGCTTGCCCTGATGCGGGTAGTCGCTGCCGTCGTCGAGCTGGATGCGCACGGGAATCTTGTTGCCTTCCACCTTCTGGTAGCGGCCGGAATCCAGATCGCGCTTGAGCTGCATCAGATCGGTGCTGGACTGGGTAAAGTCCACATACATGGGGTCCAGCCGCACGATGGTGGTGAGCGCCGTGGCCTGATTGGCCGTGACCAGCGCACCGGGCGTGACGGCAGACAGCGCGATGCGACCGCCAATAGGGGCTTCGATCCGGCTGTACTTGAGATTGATGCGTGCGGTTTCCAGATTCGCCTTGGCCACGGCCACATCCGATGCGGACTGGGCCGCCGCCGCCTGGCTTTCGTCAAACGCCTGCTTGCTGATCGCGTCGATCTTGACCAGCTCGGCATTGCGCCGTGCCGTTGCAGCCAGCGTGCGCTGGCTGGCTTCGGCCTTGGCCACGGCGGCCGCAGCACTGGCCTCGGCCGCCTTCAACGACGCGGCGTCGATCTGATAGAGCTGCTGGCCCTGTTTGACCAGAGCACCTTCGGTGAACAAGCGCTGCTGAATGATGCCCGAGACCTGGGGACGCACTTCGGCCGTCATGAAGGCACGGGTGCGCCCCGGCAGGCTGGCATCCAGCTGCTGGCTTTGCGACTGCAAGGTGATCACGCCGACCTTCGGCTCGGACTTGGGCGGGCCTTTTTGCTCCGCCTCGGGCTTGGAGCAGCCCGCCAGCGCAGCGGCAATCAGCATGGCTCCCACAGCCAGTGTCCAGCGCTGCTGGCGATGACCTTGCTGGCTTGCACTGGGAAGGCAAGAAAAATGCGCCTCTCGGCGCGGGCTCAGCGAAGCGGGCTGGTCAATCTTCATACGTGGAGCGGTCTGAACTAAAGAACTTGTCAACATTGTGCGCCGACAATATTAATAAAATGTAAAGCAGCCAAAGGCGCAATGACATGCCGGCAATCACCCGCTTGCCATTCTCCTGTCATGCGGGCATGCGGCGTCGCAGCAGTCTCTGGCTTGAAACACCACTGTAGAAAACCTTGGCAGCAAGGCTCCTCGTCATAACGGACTAGAGCCGGAACCCGCAAAACCCCGGAATCGGCAACTGGCTGCGCTCTCTATATCAGGACAGAAACCGCTTTTGCTGCCAAATCAATGCTGCTGCTTGCCCGGACGTACGCGCAAGATGCTGAAAACTCCGGCCAGCGCCGCAAAACCGCCGGCCACAGCCAGCGCCAGCAGTTCAGCATTGCCGCCATGCCCGCCCGAGATGGCAAAGATGGTGGCCAGCACCACGGCACCCAGTGTCTGACCTGTCATGCGGGCAGAACTGAGCATGCCGCCCGCGGCACCGCTGCGCGACATGGGGGCCGAAGTGACGATGGTGTGATTGTTGGGCGACTGATAGAGCGCGAAGCCGCTGCCCGCCAGCAGCATGCGCCAGACCATGTCCCAGTGCGCCACATCAACCGGCATGGCCGCCAGCAGCCACAGTCCACAGGCAAACATGGCCATGCCGATGCCGCCCAGCAACCCGTCGGGATACTTGCCGATCAGGCGTCCGGCCACCGGCGCCGTCAGCACGGTGGCCAGCGGCCAGGCCGTGATCAGCATGCCTGCCTCCATGGGTGACAGACCGCGCGCCTCCAGCAGCAGGAACGGCAGGGCCAGATAGGACAGCATCTGCGCGCAGAAGGCCGAGACCGAGCCGCACATCGACAGTCGGAACACGGGAATGCGCATCAGATCGACGGGGAACAGCGGAGCTGTCTTGTGCCACTGACGGCGCAGATAGACATAGCCGACCACCAGCCCGGCGCCCAGCAGCCACCAGCCCGAAGGCATCAGCGGGCTGCCCGCAGCACCCTGATCCTGCCCCATGCGCACGCCCAGTTGCTCACCACCCAGGAAAAGCAGGGTGAACATCAGAATATTGAGCAATACGTCAAGCGCCGCTATTGGCTCGCCATTCTTGCGCACCACGGGGTTGGCCGGCAGCGCCTTGCGTCCCATCCACAAGGTCATCAAGCCCAGCGGCACATTGATGGCAAACAGCCAGGGCCAGCTGGCAACCGACAGGATGGCAGCGGCCACCGAAGGCCCGGCCATGGACGAGGTCGCCACCACCAGCGAGTTGATGGCCATGCCGCGCCCCAGCATGGCACGCGGATAGGTCAAGCGCACCAGCGCCGCATTGACGCTCATGATGCCCGCTGCACCCATGCCTTGAAACACGCGCGCTGCAATCAGCGTGCTCAGCGAGCTGGCCAGCGTGGCCGCCACCGAGGCAATGACAAACACCGTCATGCCCAGCAGATAGATGCGCCGATAACCCAGGCGCTCGCCCAGGGCTGCCAGCGGCAGCAGCAACACCAGGCCGGCCAGCTGATAGGCGTTGACCACCCAGAGCGTCAGGGCCGAGCTGGCCTGCAGCTCGCGCGCAATGGCGGGCAAGGCCAGATTGACGATGCTGCTGTCCAGCACCGACAGCGTCAGTCCCAGAATGATGACCAGCATGGCGCGGCCACGCGCACCGTCAGGCAGGCCGTCGTAGGCAGGGGAAGCTTGAGCAGTGCTCTCAGTCATGGGCGACTCGGTGCACACGGCCCAGCGTGATCCAGGTCAGCGCCACACCCACCAGTGCCCCTGTCGCCATGCCCACCACCATGGGCAGGGGCTTGCCATTGGAAAAGTGCCCCACGATCTGCATGGCCGCAGCGCCACTCAGCATCTGCAGCGTTCCCAGCAAGGCAGAGGCCGTGCCCGCAATCTCGCCATGCTCTTCCAGGGCCAGCACCGAGGTTGTGGGAATCACTAGGCCCATGAAGGCGCTGGCAATGAAGTACAGCACGATCAGCACCGCCAGCTTCTCGCCGCCCAGCAGGTAATAGAGCAGCAATGCAGCCATGGTCAGGCCCGAGGCAGAAGCCGCAGCCTTGACCACATTGACCAGGCCAAAGCGCTGGCCCAGCCGCCCCGTCAGTTGCGCCGCGCCGATAAAGGCGATGGAGTTCAGCGCGAACGCCATGCTGTACTGGGTGGACGAAAGGCCGTAGTAGTTGATGAGCACAAAGGGCGAGCCCGCCAGATAGACGAAAAAGCCCGCCATGGCGCAGCCGCCGATGAACACCAGGCCCAGGTAGTGCCAGTCACGCAGCAGGACCAGATAGGCCTTGAGTGCACCGACCAGGCTGCTGTCCAGCCGCGCCTCGGCCGTGCGGGTCTCTTCCACGCCACGCCACGTGGCGATCAGGCCCAGCACGGCTGCGGCCGCCACCACCCAGAACACGGCACGCCAGCCGGCCAGGGCAATCACGCCGCTGCCGGCCAGGGGCGCCAGAATCGGCGAGACGCTGAACACCAGCATCAGCAGCGACATCATGCGCGCGGCCGCGTGGCCGGTATGCAGATCGCGCACCACGGCACGCGGCACGGCCATGCAGGCCGCAGCGCCCAGACCCTGCACAAAGCGAAACGCCACCAGGGTCTCGATATTCGGAGCCAGCGCGCATCCCACGCTGGCGGCGGCAAAAACCGTCAGACCAAAGTACAGCGGCGGCTTGCGGCCCAGCATGTCGGAGACCGGCCCATAGAGCAGCTGGCCCACACCAATGGAGAGAAAGAACGCGGTCAGGCTGGCCTGCACGGCCCCGACCTGGGCATCCAGGCTGGCGCCGATCTGGGGCAAGGCCGGCAGATACATATCGATGGCGAAAGGCCCGATGGCCGACAACAGGCCCAGGATCAGAACCAGACGCAGGGAGACAGAAACTTGCATAGGGGTGTGATTGTCGTGGTAACTTGATTTATGTGCTGAGCAATTGCCGGTTTCCTGTATGACCTTGCAGGCTCAGCCAGTCCGCCGGGCAGCGCCTGTGCCTAAGCCCTCAATTACGAGGCTTTAGACCCGGTCATCCAGGCGATGACTGCATGGACAACCAGCACAATGGGCCCAACCACCCTTCCCTGCTCTCGCCGTGACTGCTGCAAGCTCCTTCCCACGTCTGCCCTTTTCGCTGCCCACCGCGCTCACTGCACTATGCTTGGCGGCTGGACCAACTGGTGCACAGCCCGCGCCTGCTGCCCCGGCCTTTCAGCTCTCGCCCGATGCCAGCATGGTGATAGACACGCGCGCCAGGCTGGCCTGGCCGCGCTGCGCCGAGGGCATGAGCTGGAATGGCAAGGCCTGCGGCGGCCAGGCCGAGGTCTTCAGCTACAAGCAGGCCATGAGCCATGCCGCAGAACGCAGCAAGGCCGAAAACCTGCGCTGGCGCCTGCCGCGCGTCAATGAACTCAAACGCCTGCTGGACCGCAGCAGCAAGCCCCAGGGCCTGAACCCGGAACTCTTTCCCAATGCGCCACGCGACTGGCACTGGACGGGTACGGCCGCCGTGAATGCCCAGCGCCTGAACACCTACAACTACGCCCAGGTGGACAAATCCAGCAGCCTCTCCGGCCTCTCGGCCCAGCAGGCCTGGGCGGTCAACACCGAGACACTGCAGGCCGTGCCCGATATGGGCAAGGGCAATGCCTTGCTGCTGCGCCTGGTGCGCCCTGCCACCGAGGCCGAACTCGGCACCCAGGCTCCGGCCGCACCATGAAAAAAGCCTTGCCGCTTTGGCAAGGCTTTTTCAACTCCCGCCGGCTCAGCCAGCGCGCAGCGCTGCCTTGAGGCTCTCGCCCAGTTCGGGCTTGTGCGCAAACGGATCCGTCGGGTTGCGGCCCTGAACCACATCTTCCAGGCGCACCTGCACCGAACCCAGGGCCTGCGGGTGGCTGTAGATATAGAACTGGCCCGAGGCCATGGCATCGAACACCTTCTGCGCCACCTCGGTCGCCGTGACCTTGCCCGAGCCCACGGCCTTGTCGGTCATGGCCTGGCCTATCTTCTGGCTGGCCGTCAAAGGCTGCGCCTCCAGGCCCTGGGGACGGTTGCGCTCGCTATGACCTATGCCCGTGGGCACGAAGAAGGGGCAGAGCAGACTGGCACTGACCTGGTCCGAGACCAGGGCCAGGTCCTGGTACAGCGTCTCGGTCAGTGACACCACAGCGTGCTTGCTGACGTTGTAGATGCCCATGTTCGGCGGCGCCAGCAGACCCGCCATGCTGGCGGTGTTGACGATATGGCCTTCGAAGGCGGGATCGGCCTTGGCGGCCTCCAGCATCATGGGCGTGAACAGGCGCACGCCATGGATTACGCCCCAGACATTGACGCCCAGCACCCATTGCCAGTCGGCAACGGTGTTTTCCCAGACCAGGCCGCCCGCGCCGACGCCCGCGTTGTTGAAGACAAAGTGCGGCGCACCAAAGGTTTCCTTGACTTCGGCTGCCAGTCGCTCCATCTGCGCCGCATCCGAGACATCGACCCTGCGCGCCAGCACCTTGGCACCGGCAGCCTTGAGCTCGGCCTCGGCCTTGTCCAGCGCCTCCTGCTGCACATCGACCAGCACCAGATTCATGCCTCTGGCGGCTCCGATGCGCGCGCACTCCAGCCCGAAGCCCGAGCCCGCACCAGTCAGAACCGCCGTCTTTCCCGCGAAATTCGTGATCATTCTTGTCTCCGGATATTTTTTATATGGGAATAGCGCCTGCAACTGGCGCACTCCAGATCAGACATGCCAAGCAAGGACCGCCTCGCTGCGGGGCCGCCCCGGCGAAGGCGTCGTCCCCCTCCCGCGAAGCGAGAGAGGGGGAAGGCGCGGGGCCGCCCAGGCAAAGCGCCTCAGGGGGTGATGTTTTTTCAGCCGCAGTGGGTTAAATCAGCTTCACCAGTTGCTTGCCGAAGTTCTTGCCCTTGAGCAGGCCCAGGAACGCGCCGGGTGCCGAGGCCAGACCTTGGGAGATCGTCTCGCGCGGCTTGAGCTTGCCGGCTGCCACCAGACCGCCCAGCTCGGTCAGGGCCTCGCCCCAGACCTCCATGTGCTCGCTGACGATAAAGCCTTCGAGCTTGATGCGGTTGACCAGCAGCAGCGCCGGGTTGGCCAGCGGCAGGGGCTGGCCGTCATAGCCGGCAATCATTCCGCACAGGGCCACACGCGCAAAGGCATTGGTGCGCAGCAGCACGGCGTCGAAGATATAGCCGCCCACGTTCTCGAAATAGCCGTCGATGCCGTTCGGGCAGGCATCCTTCAAGGCCTTGGCCATGGTCTTGACATCGGGGTGCTCGCGGTAATCGATGCAGGCATCAAAGCCCAGCTCATGCACGGCGTAGCGGCATTTCTCGGCACCACCCGCAATGCCCACCACGCGGCAGCCACGTGCCTTGGCCAGCGCCACAAAGGCGCTGCCCACGGCACCGGTGGCAGCGCTGACGACCATGGTTTCACCGGCCTTGGGGTTGATGATCTTGACCAGGCCATACCAGGCCGTCACGCCCGGCATGCCCACGGCGCCCAGATAGTAGGACAGCGGCACATGGGTGGTGTCGACCTTGCGCAGCGCGCCGGGCACGCTGGGGTCGAGCAGCGAGTATTCCTGCCAGCCGCCCATGCCGACCACCTTGTCGCCGGCCTTGAACTTGGGGTGGCGGCTCTCGACGATCTCGCCTACCGTGCCGCCCTGCATGACCTCGCCCAGCGGCTGGGGCTGGGCATAGCTCTTGGAGTCGTTCATGCGGCCGCGCATATAGGGGTCCAAGCTCAGATAGTGGTGGCGCACCAGCACCTGGCCCTCGCCCACCGTGGGCAGCGGCGACTGCACCAGCTTGAAATTGCTCTCCACCGCCTCGCCCTGGGGGCGATTGTCCAGAAGGATTTGCTGATTGACCGTCATGTTTCGTCTCCTGTTTGAACTTCAGATTTCATAGCTGCAAGCGCTTGACATGCCTCACACTTGAAGCCAATAACACACAAAACAACGATAGGAAAAGCGGTAGCCGCTCATAAAAACAGAGCAACCGATCCGTACTCAATCCGTGGGCAGGGCTTGCAATCCGCCTTCGGCCGCAGGCCTGCGCTTCATGTACTTGAAGGTGCCCGTGGCATGTACGCAGAGTCGGCCCTGTGCATCGTAGATGCGGCCTTCGGTAAAAGCCATGGTGCCCGTGCGATGCAGCAGCACGCCCTTGCCCACCAGCGGGCCATTGGCCGCCTGCATGAACGAGGTTTTCATCTCGATGGTGACCACGCCCAGATCGAAATCCACGCTGCGCGCAGCCACGGCCATGGTCACATCCATCAGCGTCATCGAGGCTCCGCCATGGGTGATGCCAAAGGAATTCAGATGTTCGGGACGCGGTGTGAAGTGCAGCTCGGACTCACCGTTCTCCATCTTGTGGAGGGTGAAGCCCAGCTCATGCACAAAGGGAATTTCAGGACCAAATGACAACACCGCGAAACCTTTCAGAAGAGTGATGCGCCGCAGACCGCAGCTGCTGAACCGTGAATGTAAGCGCGGCGGACAGCCTCAGAATGCTGCGCCGCACAAAAAACATGACTCACCCTTCATCCGCCACTATCACACTATCAACCACCGACCAGAGCGCTCACGCCGCCATCCACGGCCATCCACTGGCCCGTGATGTGCTTGCCGGCATCGCTGGCATAGAGCAGCGTCAGGCCCTTGAGATCCTCATCGTCGCCCAGGCGGCGCAGCGGCGCATGGGAGCGCATTTCGTCCTCGCCCAACGTCTCGATCAGCACGGCTGCCATCTTGGTCTTGAAAAAGCCCGGGCAGATGGCGTTGACGGTAATGCCGTGCTCGCCCCACTCGCCTGCCAGCGCGCGCGTGAAATTGATGACTGCGCCCTTGGAGGTGTTGTAGGCAATGGTCTTCATGCCCGTGGGATTGCCGCCCAGGCCGGCGATCGAGGCCAGATTGATGATGCGGCCGCTCTTGCGCTCCAGCATGGACAGGCGGGCGATCTGCTGGCTCAGCAGAAAATAGCCGCGCACATTCAGGTTCATCAACTTGTCCCAGGCCGCTGTCGGGTGGTCCTCGGCAGGAGCACCCCAGCTGGCTCCGGCATTGTTGATCAGAATGTCCACATGGCCGAGACGCTGCGCGGCCTCCTTGGCCAGGCGCGTGATATCGGCCTCGTCCGAGCAGTCGGCAGCAATCCAGTCGGCCTCTATGCCAGCGGCCTTGAGCTCGGCTGCGGCCTCTTCCAGATCCTTGGCCTTGCGCGAGCTCAGCAGAATCTTCGCGCCGGCCTCGCCCAGCGCATGCGCCATCTGCAGACCCAGGCCACGCGAGCCGCCGGTCACCAGGGCCGTCTTGCCCGAGAGGTCGAAAAGTTGCTGCACCGTACGTGTCATTCTCATGTCTCCTGTTTGTTTTCAAGGTTCAAACCGGGTGCGCAGTGCCTTGCAAGGCCTGCCCGTCAAAAGCTGCATGAATTGTGCGGGCGCCTCAGGCCCGGTGTTGTCACCTGCGTGTCGGCGCTGTCCCGCAGGTGGCAGAGCCCGCGCTGGCCCGGCTTGCAGGGTCTGCCAGCAGCAGCAAGGCAAAGCGCATCCGACGCCTTCAATCGGCATCAATCGGCATCAATCGGCAAACAGCGACTGTGTGCCGCCCCAGGCCCCGCCTTCGATCTCCAGCATGCGCAGCTTGGTCAAAGCGCCCTGACCGCCCGAGAAGCCTCCCGGTGCCCGCCCTGCCGCCAGCACGCGATGGCAGGGAACAATCGGTGCAAACGGATTCGCACCCAGGGCCTGGCCCACGGCGCGCGCAGCACCGGCCTCACCCAGCGCTGCTGCAACTTCACCATAAGTGCTTGTCCGCCCTGGCGCCAGGGCGCGCGTGAAGGCATAGACCCGGCTGTGAAATGCAGGCACGGCGAACTCATCGAGTGCAATCTCCTGCAGGTCAGGCAGAACACCAACCGCGCCTTGCCCCCTGTCCTGCCGCATATCTCCCAGCACGCCGGCAGCCACGGCCTCTGCGCTGGGCTGCGCCCAGCCCGGCTCGATCTGCGCATTCACTCCAGCCAGCAGACACTGAACCCCGGCCATGGCCTGCAGGGCAAAGCCCGGAACAGCGGAGATGGAGGTCACGGCACCATAGGCCGCAGGCCCGCGCTGCGGCTGCAGCGCATGGCGTTTGGACAGACCCAGCAGCATGCGCTCCCGGGTCTCGCCCCAGCTGGCCTCGGGCAGTTGCACGGCGCAGATGGCAGCGGCATTCCAGGCCAGACCACAGACACCGATGCGCGTGACAAACAGGGCATGGCCGGGAAATGGCAACGAAGCAGCGTGATTCATGACCACAGTCTACAAAACGCAGCCAGAGAGGTTGCTTAAAAATTTTCCAAGAACTGGATGCAAAAACAGTTAATTACTGTATATTTAAACAGTCAAAACACTGTGGATATACGGACATGCAAGAAGCCCATTTCACCGTCTCTCTTTGCGACTACCCCGAGCTGCCCGAGGACAAACGCCAGCAGGCCGAGGCACGCTATGCGCGTGTGCTGGCCCGCCAGCTCGGCGGAGAGGAACAGGTCGGACAAGCCCTGTCGCTGGTGCAAGGCCTGGAAGACACCCCGCCCGAAGAAATCACCGACGACGCCAAGCTCACCTTCCAGCGCTGGATGAAAGCCGCCCGCGCCGCGGCCGAAGCCGGCCTGCAAGGCATTGGCGGCACCGAAAGCTGTTTTTTCGATGTGCGGCGCATCTACCACTGAGTGAACGGACGCGGGCGGCGCGAGTCCCGAGGCCGTCAGCGCCGGCCCGGGCCGCCAACCATTGCAAGGGACATGTGCCGCCCTGGCCACCGGAGCTCGCTGCAATGCCTACACTGGCGGCTTGTTTGACCGTGTGACTGTTCTCTCTCCATGCAAGCCCTGCTAGCCGCCATTGCCCAGATGCCCTTTCCCACCGATGCCCAGCGCATCTTTCATGGCCGTGGCGGGCGGTATCCGGGCTGCGAGCAGATCTCGCTGGATGCTTTTGCGCCCGTCATCGTGCTGACCAGCTTTGCCCCCATGGAGGAAGCCCAGCTGAGCCAGATTGGTCAGGCGCTGGAGCAGCGCTGGCAGCAGATCGCCCCTGCCGGACTGCCTCTGACCTGGGCCTTCCAGACCCGCGAAAGCGGCGGCAAGGTCGAAACTCGCGTCATGGCCGGCGAGCTGCCCGAGCCGCATGTGGTCACAGAGAACGGCGCCCGCTATCTGATCCATATCGCACGCGGGCAGAACCACGGCCTGTTCCTCGACATGGCCGCCGGCCGCGACTGGGTGCGCCGGCAGGTGCTGGCCCATGAGCGGCCCGCGCGCATGAAGGTGCTCAATCTGTTTGCCTATACCTGCTCGTTCTCGGTCGTGGCCAAGCTGGCCGGCGCGGGCCAGGTTCTCAATATGGACATGAGCAAGGGCGCTCTGGCCACGGGTCAGCACAACCATCAGCTCAACGGCGTCAAGGCCGGCGCCAGCTTCGCCGCCCACGATATTTTCAGCAGCTGGGGCAAGATCAACCGCAGCGGACCGTACGACCTGATCGTCGTGGACCCACCCAGCTACCAAAAAGGCAGCTTCATCGCCACCAAGGACTATGCGCGCCTGATGCGCCGCCTGCCCGATCTGCTGGTGCCGGGCGGCCAGGTGCTGCTGTGCCTGAACGCCCCCGAACTCGGCACCGACTTTCTGCGCGAGCAGATGGCGGAAATCGCACCCGAGCTCCAGTTCGTCGAGCGCCTGGCCAACCCGGCCGTATTTGCCGATGTGAACGAAGAGCGCAGCCTCAAGGTCATGGTCTATCGCGCTCCTGCGCTGGCGGCGGACCAGCAGCCATGAGCGAAGGCACAGATCAGGGCCGCAGCCGGCCTCTGCAGCCCGTGGACCCGGCTCTGGCACGCACCCTGCAGCGCTTTGCCCGGCTCGATGCGGAGACGCCGACCCCGCAGCTCGACTATCTGCAACGCCGGCGTCTGCTCAGCGAGCTGCAGGCAGGGCTGATTCGCTCGGCCCTGCCCGGCATTTCCAGGGCCGAGCATTTCGTGGCGGCCGAGGGCCGCGAGATCTGCGTGCGCAGCTATCGCAAGCAAGGT
Organism: Comamonas sp. HJ-2; assembly: GCF_053615495.1. NCBI lineage: Bacteria > Pseudomonadati > Pseudomonadota > Betaproteobacteria > Burkholderiales > Comamonadaceae > Comamonas > Comamonas sp. HJ-2. The sequence goes on from NZ_JBSIFD010000005.1 coordinate 43,335, forward strand.
GCGGGCAGCGGCCGGACGCTGGTCTGGCTGCATGGCGGCGGCTGGATGGTGGGCGATCTCAACACCCATGACGACCTGTGCGAGCATCTGGCCCAATTTAGCGGCCATACCGTGCTGTCCGTGCATTACCGCCGCACCCCCGAGAGCCGCTTTCCCGCGCCGCTGGACGATGTGATGGCCGTGCTGCAGTGGCTGAGCGATATGCGCGGGCTGCTGCCTTTTGCGGCAGAGCAGGTCCTGCTCGGAGGCGATAGCGCTGGCGCCCATCTGGCACTGGCAGCGGCCGTACGCCAGATTCAGCAACCCACCGATGCCTCCCGCATCGCAGGCCTGCTGCTGCTCTACCCGCCGCTTGAGCCCGATCAGGACAATGACAGCATGCGCTGCTTTGCCACGGGCTTCGGGCTCACGCCCGCCGCCATGCAGCGCTACTGGCAGGAACTGGGCAGGCCCGAGGGCCAGGCCTCGCAATGGCTGACGCCGGGCTGCTGCAGCGCAGCCATCGCTGCCTTGCCGCCCACGCTGCTGATGACGGCCAGCCACGATATTCTGCGCGACGAGGCCGAAGCCTTTGCCCATGCAGCCCAGGCCCTGGGCGCACCGCTGCAGCTTTTGCGCGCGCCGGCCATGGTCCACGGCTTTGCGCGCATGCTGGCTGCCAGCCCGGCGGCGCGCCAGCAGGTCGAGCTCGCCTGCTCGGCCTGGGCGGAACTAATAGGCCGCCAACGTCCTCAGAGCAAATAAGCTTTGCTCTCCAGACGGGTAGCGGCATGGCCGTGCAGGTGTACGCTGCACGGCGCCGGGCGCCGCCCCGCCCCTTTCAAACACAGTACCTCGACGCTGATGCATCAAGCATCCGACGCTCGCCGCCATATCTTTCTTAGTCATGAGTCCAACTTCCGCCACCCCACAACAACTGATGCGCCTGGCCGTGGACCTGGCCCATGCCAACCGCCTCAAGGGCGGCCGCCCGTTCGGCGCCGTGCTCGCCCAGGGAAATGAAGTCGTTGCCACCGGTGTCAACGAAATCATTGCCAGCCACGACCCCAGCACCCATGCCGAAATGCAGGCCATACGCGCGGGCACGCAAAAACGCGCCAACCCCAGCCTGGCAGGCCTGTCCATCTATGCCAGCGGCCACCCCTGCCCCATGTGCCTGGCTGCCCTGGTCATGAATGGCGCCGAGCAGGTGTTCTTCGCCTTCGACAATCAGGATGCCGCGCCCTATGGTCTGTCCAGCGAGAGCAGCTATCAGCGCCTGCGCTTGTCGCTGACGCCGCAGCCGCTGCCCATCACCCGCATCGACACCGGCATCCGCGCGGCCCAGCTCTATGGGGATGAGGCCTGGCCCGTCGCCTGATCCTCGTTGCCGCCAAAACCATAACAACAAACCGGGCTGCCCAGGACGAGCGGCGCGCACACCGGCGCGCCGCAGCGCAGCCAGCCCCCGAGCTTCATGACATCGACATCTTCCCGAACACACCACGTGCCACCATTGCTGTGGCTGGCCGTGGTGATACTGGTCACCATCAATCTGCGCCCCTTTCTGACGGCTCCGGGCCCCTTGGCACCGACCATACAGCAGGCCACAGGCATGGATTTGCGCAGCTTTTCCTGGCTCACGCTGCTGCCCATGGCGCTGATGGGCATTGGTGGCTGGCTTGCTCCCACGGCATTGCGACGCTGGGGCGCGCGCGCCGCCATTTGCGCCTCGTTGCTGCTGATTGCGCTGGGCTGCGCCCTGCGCCTGACGCCTGCAGGAGCTGCGACCGGCAGTCTGCTGATCGTCACGGCCGGCCTCTGCGGCGCGGGCGTGGCGCTGGCACAAAGCATTCTGCCGGGGCTGATCAAGCGCCAGTCTCCCCACAACGTGGCGCCCATGATGGGCCTGTATTCAGCCGCGCTCATGGGCGGCGGTGCACTCAGCGCCCAGCTCTCGCCCATGGCCATGCAACTGGGTCTGAGCTGGCAGGCTTCGCTGGCCATCTGGGCTATCCCAGTGCTGCTGGCATTGCCGCTGGCCTGGCATGCGCTGACGCTGATGCACGAGCCCGTTGCCCTTGCACCCTCCGTGCCGCTGGTACAAGCCGATAGCGACACCGGCTGGCTGCTGCGCCGTGGCCGCACATGGCTGCTGCTGATCAGCTTCGGCCTGATGAACGGCGGTTATGGCTCCACCGTTGCCTGGCTCGCTCCGTTCTATCAAACCCATGGCTGGACGGCCACGCAAAGCGGCTCGCTGCTGGCCATCTTGTCGATTGCGCAGGCCGCATCGGCGTTGGCCATGCCCGCTCTCGCGCGCCGCAGCCTGGACCGTCGCTGCTGGCTCATGCTGGCCTTGCTGCTGCAGATCATCGGCTTTGCCGGCCTCGGGCTCTGGCCCGAGGCCATGCCCACACTCAATGCCATCGTGCTGGGTCTGGGTCTGGGCGGCTGCTTTTCGCTCTTCATGCTGGTGGCGCTGGACCATCTGCCATCGCCCACACAGGCCGGTGCCCTCAACTCTCTGATGCAGGGCGGCGGCTTCATCCTCGCCGCACTGGCCCCTCTGGTCATGGCACAGCTGCACCAGATCAGCGACAGCTGGATGACGGGCTGGCTTTATCAGGCCGGCGTCGCCGCGCTGGTCTGCCTGCTGGTGACACGCTTCAACCCCCAGGGCTACCCGCAAGCCATGCAACAGCCTTGAGCACGGCATTGCGATCCCCAAAAAAAGGGCCTGGAAACTTCCAGGCCCTTTTTCCTTTTCGTTTTTGCGCGGACTACTCGTTGACCAGCAGTTGCAGCCCATGCGCCTCGGTCGGCAAGGGTACCTCCCATCGGTGCAACATGCCCAGCAATGCGGCATTGCCGAGCGTGGTGTCGCGCTTGCTGTTACGCGCCAGCAAAGTGGACCTGCTTGCCTCCAGATGCACCAGTTCCACCTGCGCGCCATAGGCCAGGCACAGGTCCAGCGTCTTGCCGCGCATCTGCCTGGACAGATGCGTGGCATTCCAGACAAAAGCGGCCTTGGCGCGCAGCAGGCTTTTGGCCTTGCCCACGGCATGATGGGCCGCAGCACCCTCGTTCTCGCCGTGGCGCAGGCCCAGTTCGGTGCGCGCATCGTCAAACGACACCACGGGCAGGCCCGCATGATGCCGGGCCACCCAGTGGTTCTTGCCCGATGCAGGCAGACCGCACATGACGATGACGCGCGAGCCCGGCTCTTCGTGCAAGGCGTAGTCCGGGTGCAACTCGGCACCGCGGAAATAGCGCACTGCCGTCTCGGCCGAAGCAAAGCTGCGCGGCTTGCGCAAACAGCCCTCTTCCAGCGCAAGCTCCCTGAACAGCTCGATATTCACCAGCACATTGCCCACATCGGGGCAGATGCGTCCGCGAATATCGGCACGGGCCAGCAGCACCAGCAAATGCAGATCGACCTGCCAGGACAGCTCTCTGACCATGAACTCGGGCGAGACGCCTCGGCGCGAATCGGCAAAGGCGAAGAACGGCACCTGATGCACTGCAATCAGGCGGCAGACCGCCTCGCGCCGGGCCACGGGCGCGCCAGCCTCCCAGAGCATGAGCCGCGCATCGAGTGCACCCCGGCGCGAATGGCCGGGTTGCGAGATGCGACCGTCGTCGGCTATCTGCGTGGTCGAGCACTTGGCGACATCGTGCAGCAGCGCGGCCAGAAAGACCGTCTCGCGCTCCTCGTTGGTGAGCCCTGCATAGTCGCCATCCTGCAGCAGTTCGGTCACCACCATCTGCGTATGCGTCCAGACATCGCCTTCGGCATGGTAGATCGGATCTTGCGGCGTGGTCTTGGCCAGCTCCAGTTGCGGAAAAGCCTCCAGGCAGGCCGCCCAGTCCACCGCATGGTGAGCGGAATGCGGCACCAGGGCCGCGATCTGTTTCCAGCTCCACATAAATTCTCCTTTCACCGCAGCCTCCTCATGAAAACCACGGTTTTGATAGCTATCAACGCTTGTTGGACAAGCCTCACCAGCTTTTTTGAATCTTGTTGGCAAAGATATCGACGCCTGTGCGCAGACCGTTGGCGACAATGGGCCGCTCGCTGTGGTGCGAGCCCGACTCCAGGATCACCTGCACGAAGTCGGAGCGCACGAACTTGTAGCGCTCCACGGTCTGGCCGTTTTCCTCGACCTTGATGTACAGACCTTCGGCCAGCTCGGATCGGTCGGTCTGGCGCCAGGCCAACGGCAGATCCAGCTTCTGTCTTTGCACCTGATCCTCGAACATCGCCTTCCAGCCTGTGCTGCGCCCCAGAGACGGTGTCAGCAATGCCAGCAAATCCTGCATGCGCCTCGGTGCAATGCCCGCGTAGAGCACGGGCACGGACACCACGGGCACACCGTCCAGCAGCGCGTGGCGCTGCGGCGTGTCCAGAAACTGCTGCGCCGAGCGGTCCCAGATGTCGAACTCGCAAAACCAGTGCGGCAAGGCGTCGTAGTACAGAGAATGCTTGGCATACAGCCATTCGCCATACATCACATAGCGATCGTCCAGCAGCGCCATCAGCGCGCTCTCATGGGCTCGGGCCCATTGCTTGTAGGCGTTGAACTGACGCTCGCGCCCGCCCATCTGATCGGCTTGCAGATAGTGGCCGCGCGACTGCAGCAGCAAGCTGCCGTCGGCACCAAAGCTCAGTGCCGCATTGGCGCCGTCCAGCTTTTCCTCGACCACGATATGCCGGCCGGCCAGCGCTTCATAAGGCACGGCATCTGCCTGATCGCCGATCTGCAGCCGCGAGCCACGCAGATGCGGCGTGCGCGGATATTTGAGGATCTCCAGATTGAATAGATGTGGTGAAGTCATGTTGTGCTTTCCTAAAAGGGAATAAGCCACGCGCAAAAAAGGCGCGGCAGACAAATCAAGGACATGGACAGCGCCGCTCTCCGCTGCCATCGGAAAAAGACAGAACCCAAGCAGCCAAGCAAAGGGCCGGCCTGGAGTTCAGAGAGTGGGAGGAGCTTGGAGCCCGAATGCAATTCAGGCCAGAGACGCCAAGCAGGAAGATTGCCGCCCTTCACAGAGCGGGAGTTCCACACCGCAGCGCACACGCGAGAAAGATCAGCGTGTGACGAAGTCGTTTAGCTCAAACGAATACGGCGGGACATGATGCACCTCGAAAATGAGAGCGAATAGCGCAGGTGGAGCAAGGCTGGCGAGTGTATTTGCTTGCAAGCCCAACTGCCAAGCGCTTGACCGAAACTTGTTGCGCAAAGAACACGAAACGGTTTCACAGAGATGAAACAGAGGCTGGTTACAAATCGTAGTTTTCTTCCTGCACCTGCCAAACTCTCAATGACATCTGCACAGACCTTGCGCCAACCTCTTCTGATTTCCCTGATCGCAGCCGCTGCCCTGGCCGCCTGTGGTGGCGGTGACAACAACACGAACAACACCACACCAGCGCCTGCTCCGATTCCTGAAGTCCCGGCGCCGGCACCCGAGCCCGAGAAGACGCCCACCTCGCTCACGCTGGAGAAAATCGGCAGCTATCAGTCGGGCATTTTTCTGCAGAGCGCCGCCGAAATTACGGCTTTCGATCCCGTCACCAAGCGCGGCTTTGTGGTCAACGCCCAAAAGGGTGCGCTCGACGTGCTGGACATGAGCAACCCCGCCGCACCGCGCATGCTGGCCAGCCTGGATGCCACAAAGCTCTCGCTGGGTGCGGGGGCCTCCATCAACAGCGTGGCCGTGCATGGCGGCCTGGTGGCTGCAGCCGTGCAGGCATCGGTCAAGACGGACAAGGGCATGGTCGTCATCTATGGCGCCGACAAGCTCGGCGTGATCGCCGAAGTGCCCGTGGGCGCCCTGCCCGATATGCTGACCTTCACCCCCGACGGCAAGACCATTCTGGTCGCCAACGAGGGCGAGCCCAGCGATGACTACCAGATCGACCCCGAAGGCTCGATCAGCGTGATCGATGTGAGCACGCCCGCCAAGCCCGTGGCGCGCACTGCCGACTTCAAGACCTTCAACAGCCAGAAGGCGCAGTTGCTGGCCAAGGGCGTGCGCATCTTCGGCCCGACCGCAGACGGCCTGGGAACGGCCGCCGTGGCCAATGACCTGGAGCCCGAATACATTGCCGTGGCCCCGGACGGCAAGACGGCCTGGGTGACGCTGCAGGAAAACAATGCGCTGGCCATCGTGGACATCGCCAGCGCCACCGTGACCGATGTGGTGGCTCTGGGATTCAAGGATCATGGCGCGGCCGGCAACGAGCTGGACTTCGCCGACAGCGACGGCAAGAGCCCGGTCATCAACATCACCCAGGCCGCCAATGTGTTTGGCATGTACCAGCCCGACTCCATCGCCGCCTACAAGGCCGCCGACGGTGCGACCTATCTGGTCACTGCCAACGAAGGCGATGCACGCGCCTGGGGTGAAGGCAACAAGAGCTATTTCGGCACGGCCGCCGACAAGACGGCTGGCACCCCGGCCACGGCGGGCGATATGAGCAAGGGCTTTGTGGAAGAGTGGCGCATCAAGCACCTGGTGCACAAGGACGGCTTTCTGCGCCGCGCGGGCGACGATCTGCCTGCCCATCTGGCTCAGCTGGCCAGCGGCGCCTATCTGAATGCCAGCAACTTTGCCTGGTGCGGTGCGGTCGGCACAGACCCCAAGACCTGCCGCGACGATGACAAACTGGGCCGCCTCAAGGTCACCTGGACCATGGGCTACCAGACCGACAGCAGCGGCAACCCCGTCAAGGATGGCAAGGGCCACCTGACCTATGACAGGCTATACGCCTATGGCGGCCGCTCCATCTCCATCTGGGATGCCAGGGGCAAGCAGGTCTGGGACTCTGGCGCGGCCATCGAAAAATTCATCGCCAGCCCCGAATGCAAGCTGGGCGCCAGACGTGACATTGCCTGCGCCACCTACTTCAACACCGGTCATGACGAAACGGCCAGGCTCGATGCGCGCAGCAGCGCCAAGGGTCCCGAGCCCGAAGGACTGACCGTGGGCCAGATCGGCAGCAAGACCTTTGTCTTTGTGGGCCTGGAACGCATGGGAGGCATTCTGGTGTTCGACATCACCGACCCCAAGGCACCCAAGCAGATCGACTATCTGAACACTCGCGAAAACTGGACCGCCAGCTTTGACAGCAAATCCGCGCTGGCAGGCACTGCACTCAGCGATGTGGGCGATCTGGGCCCCGAAGGCCTGCACTTCATTTCTGCCGCCAAGTCACCCAACGGCAAACCCTTGCTGATGGTGGGCAACGAGGTCAGCGGCACCACGGCCATCTACCAGCTCAATCTGCAATATTGAAACCTGCAGACAAGCAATCGCTTTCATGCCAGGCCCCGTCCCCACGGGGCTTTTTGCTATTCAAATCAAGCAAAGACTGCACCGAGGGTTTCTCAATTACGTAACAATAAGCGCCAGCGGTCGGTGTACCGCCTATGGGTTCCCATTCGCCGCAAGCCAGACGCTTGCGACCTACTAAACCGCCGTGTATCCGGACGGCGGTGGCTTTTTGAACGGAGCACTTAATGACGCACTCTTTCGCTCGCCGCCAGGCGCTGCGCGGCTTGGCCGTGGCAGCTCTCGCCTCCTCCTCCCTGCTGTCCGCAGCGCATGCAGACACCCCCGCCGTGCTGCGCGTCTCGGCCATTCCCGACGAGGCACCGACCGAGCTGCAGCGCAAGTTCAAGCCCCTGGGCGAATACCTCTCGCAAGCCACCGGCATGAAGGTGGTGTTCACCCCCGTATCCGACTACGCAGCCGTGGTCGAGTCCCTGGCCACCAAAAAGCTGGACCTGGCCTGGCTGGGCGGTTTCACCTATGTGCAGGCCAAGATTCGCACCAACGGCACGACCATCCCCATTGTGCAACGGGCCGAAGATGCGGTCTTCACCAGCAAGTTCATCACGGCCGACCCCGCCATCAAGACGCTGGCCGACCTCAAGGGCAAGACCTTTGCCTTCGGTGCACCTTCGTCCACCTCGGGCAGCCTGATGCCGCGTTTCTTCCTGCAGCAGGACGGCCTGAATCCCGAAAAAGATTTCAAGACCGTGGCCTACTCGGGCGCGCATGACGCCACCGTGGCCTTTGTGGCCGCAGGCAAGGCCGAGGCCGGCGTGCTCAACACTTCGGTGTGGGACAAGCTGGTCGAATCCAAGAAGGTGGACACGAACAAGGTGCGCGTGTTCGCCACGACGCCTACCTACTTTGACTACAACTGGACGGTGCGCGGCGACCTGGACCCGGCCATCGTCAAGAAACTGACTGCTGCCTTCCTGGCACTGGACCCCAGCAAGCCAGAGCACAAGGCCATCATGGACCTGCAGCGCGCCTCCAAGTTCATCGCCACCGACTCCAAGAACTACGACGGCATCGAAGCTGCCGCCAAGTCCGCCGGTCTGCTGAAGTAAGAAATTCAGCTTTTTTGACTGCCAATGCTTATTTATCAGGCGTTGGCAGCTATTGTTTTCAGAGTATTCGTCTCATGAGCTTCATGCTGGACGATGTGGGTCTGACCCACAGCAACGGCTTTACCGCCCTGTCCCATATCTCCTTGTCCGCCATCCAGGGCGAGAGCATTGCGCTCATCGGCCCCTCGGGTGCCGGCAAGACTTCGCTGCTCAGCACCATAGGCACAGCCTACCTGCCCACGGCAGGTCGCATGCAGGTGCTGGGCCGGACCGCGTCTGCGCAATCTGCTGCCCGCGAACTCAAGGCTTTGCGCAGCCGCATCGGCACCGTGCACCAGGCCGCTCCCATTCCGCTGCGTCAGCGCGTGGTCACGGCCGTGCTGGCCGGCAAGCTCGGCCAGTGGCCGCTGTGGAAGGCGCTGGCATCGCTGGCCTATCCGCAGGACATTGCGGGCGCGCGCGAGGCCCTGGCCCGCGTGCAGCTCGAGGACAAGCTGTTTGCACGCTGCGACCAGCTCTCCGGCGGCCAGCTGCAGCGTGTGGGCATTGCCCGCGTGCTCTACCAGCAAGCCGAGCTGATTCTGGCCGACGAGCCGGTCTCGGCCCTGGACCCTGCACTCTCGCAGGCCACGGTGCAGTTGCTGGTGCGGGAAGCCGCCGCGCGCAAGGCCACGCTGGTGGCCAGCCTGCATGCCGTCGATCTGGCGCTGGCCAACTTTGCCCGCATCGTCGGCGTGCGCGATGGCCGCCTGGCCTTTGACCTGCCGGCCGCGCAGGTCAGCGATGCGCAGTTGCAAGCGCTCTATGTCCACACCGATGGCAGAGCGGCCGACCTGCCAATGCTGCACAACCGCCTGGCTCAGCGCGATCCCGCCAGTATCACGCCCACTCCCATCCAGGTGAACGCATGCCGGTAGACATGCTCGAGCAAGCCCGGCCATCACGCCGCGACCCCTCTGCTCGCGGCCGCCTGAGCGGCCTGATCCTGACCCTGGTCGTGCTCTGGCCCATGCTGCAGACCTCGGGCTTTTCGCTCAAGCCGCTATTCGATGCCGACAATCTCAAAGTCATCGGCGGCTTTCTCGCGCAGTTTCTGCCGCCCGAGACCAGTAGGGAGTTTCTGGCCTATCTGGCTCAGGCCACGCTGGAGACCCTGGCCATCGCCACGGCCGGCATGGCGCTGGCCTTTGTGATTGCCGTACCCATGGCCTATCTGTCCACGGGCGCGGCACGCGAGAGAGTCACGCTCAACCCCATCGCCCGCAGCGTGCTCACCATCCTGCGCGGCATTCCCGAGCTGGTCTGGGCTCTGGTGTTCGTGCGTGTCTTCGGCCTGGGCCCGGCAGCCGGTGTGCTGGCCCTGGGCCTGACCTATGGCGGCATGCTGGCCAAGGTCTATGCGGAAATTCTCGAATCCACCGACCCCGCCCCGGCCCGCGCCCTGCGTGCCAGCGGCACCGGCCGTATCCAGGCCCTGCTCTATGGCCTGCTGCCCCAGGCGGCCAAGGAGCTGACCTCCTACACCGTCTACCGCTGGGAATGCGCGGTCCGTGCCTCGGTGGTCATGGGCTTTGTCGGGGCGGGAGGCCTGGGCCAGCTCATGGATCAGGCCATGAAGATGCTCAACGGCGGCGAAGCCGCCAGCATTTTGCTGGCCTTCATGCTGCTGGTGGCTGCGGCCGATCTGCTTTCCTGGTGGCTGCGTCGCGCGCTCGACGCCGCGCCTGCCGCGCGCGCCCTGCCCTTCGGCTGGCGAACCGGCACATTTGTGCTGGCGGCCTGCGCGGCGCTATGGGCCAGTCTGCGGCTTCTGGATATTGATTTCTCGGCGCTGTTCACGGCGGATGCTGCCGCCAGCATGGGCGACTTTGTCCGTGGCTTTTTCCCGCCCGATCTGAGCCAGCCCTGGCTGCTCAAGGTGCTGCAAGGCATCTGGGAGACCCTGGCCATCTCCATAGTCGGCACCTTGCTGGCCGCGATCGCGGGCCTGCTGCTGGCCCTGCCGCGCTGGCGTGCGCCATGGAATGTGGTGCTCAACGTGCTGCGCTCCGTGCCCGAGCTGGTCTGGGCCACGATCACCGCGTTGGCCGTGGGCCTGGGCCCGTTTGCCGGTGCGCTGGCCCTGGCCCTGCATACCACCGGCGTGCTGGGCCGCCTGTTTGCCGAGGCCTTGCAGAATGCTCCGGCGGCTCCCGCGAATGCGCTCAAGCTCAGCGGCAGCAATCGCCTGCTGGCATTTTGCTATGGCACCCTCCCTGGCGCAGCGCCGCAGTTGCTGGCATACACGCTGTACCGCTGGGAAATGAATATTCGCATGGCGGCGATTCTGGGCTTTGTGGGTGCCGGCGGTCTGGGCCAGCTGCTGTACTTCGAGCTTTCGCTGTTCCACTATGCCCAGGCCAGCACCGTGATCATGGCCATGCTTTTGCTGAGCATTGCCGTGGACTGGAGCAGCGCCGGCCTGCGCCGCGCCATGCGTTGAGACAGTTGACGCGGCGCCCCGGCACCGAATCAGCTTCATCCGTTCCTCCATCACATCCGCCGCGCAGCCCCCAGATGGGCCAACGCGGCCGGCGATCCGGTCTGCATCCAGGTCTCGATGAGAGTTGAAACCTGGATGACTTCAGCCACACCTGGCACCGCTTAGAGCGATGCTGCTTCACACTCCCAGGGGCAGGTCGGCCTTCTTCAGCGTGCGCAGCACAAAGCTGGACTGGCTATGGCGTATGCCCTTGATCTTGTAGAGCTTCTCGCGCAGCAGGCGCTCGTAATCACGCGTGTCCTTGACAACGATACGCAGCAGATAGTCGTACTCGCCCGAAACCAGGTGCGCCTCCACTACCTCGGGAATGGTAGCCAGCACCTCGCCGAACTTTTCCAGGGTGTTGTCCGAGTGGCTGTCCAGCGTGACCATGACCAGAACCGAATCGGCCAGTCCCAGCGCCTGCGGGTTCAGACGCACGGTATAGCCCTCGATCACGCCGGCCTCCTCCATTTTCTTGATGCGGGCCCAGCATGGTGATGCACTCAGACCCACGGCCGCGCCAATCTCCTGCAGACTGGCGCGCGCGTTAGCCTGCAATGCAGCAAGAATCTTTTTATCCAGAGTATCCATATCTTGGAATTTACTGCCAAAAATTCAAAAGCAGAAAAATTTTCTGTAGCAACACTGTATTTACAGAATTTGAAGCAACATTTTCTGCACTGCAACATGCACACTTGAGTCCATGGCAGCACGTTTACCGACGCAGCAAAACCATTCAACATACCGCGCCGTTTACCGTCAGCATCCGGTTGGTTGATCCGCAATACGCATATGCAACAGGCCGCATCACTTAAGCACAGTGATGCGGCCTGTTGATATTTGGACTGCTCAGTCACTCCGGCAAACGACAGCGGCATGAAAAAACCCGGCCGGATTTCCATCGGGCCGGGTTTTCGGGAGCCGGCCCGGCGCACAAGGCACCTGGCGGACGTTCATGCTGTCTACAGGGCTCGCTGCGGAGCAGCATCGGCTTGCACATGCTTGCGCACCTTGCTGACCAGGCTTTCGCTCACATCCGAAGCCTGGTTGCCCCAGCCCTTGCGCAGGAAGGTGGCCAGTGCGGCCACTTCGCCGTCCGTCAGGCGGTCGGCATAGCCCTGCATCACCAGATGCATGGGACGGCGCTCCGTAGCGGGCGATGAGGTGCCCTTGAGAATCACCGACACCAGCGGGCTGGCATCCTTGCCCAGCACCATGGCATTGCCTTGCAGCTCGGGGAAGATCTCGGGAGCGCCCTTGCCGCTGACAAAGTGGCAGGCTGCGCAGTTGTCGAGATACAGACGAGCCCCCAAAGGCATGTCGGGCGCTGCGGACTTCAGCAGCTTGGCCGTGGCTTCACCAGCTTCGTCAGCCCTGGCAACCGCAGTGCTGCGAGGGCCTGGCGTGGTCACTTTTTCAGGGGCTGCATCTGCGGCTTGGCCGTCCATGGTCTTGAGGAACTTGGCCATGGCGTTCAGGTCCGCATCGGTCATGTACTGCATGGAGTGTTCGACCACCAGCGCCATTTCTCCGTTGGCCACCGCATGGGCGTTGCGGCCGGTTGCCAGATAGGCGGCCAGCTGCTCGGTGCTCCATTTCTGGGCACGCGCGTCCTTGCCGCGCAGCGCTGGAGCAGACCAGTCATCCACCATGCCGCCAGTAAGAAAACCGGAGTCGGACAGGCGGGTGCCGTTCTGCGCCATGAAGGCCGTGCGGGGGCTGTGGCAGGCTGCGCAGTGACCGGCGCCTTCGACCAGGTACTGACCGCGAATCTGCTGATCGTCACCCGCCATGGGCTTGAAGTCTGCGTCACCCGACAGCGCCAGCCAGTTCCAGGCACGGATGCCGAAGCGCATATTGAACGGGAAGCTCAGGCTGGTGGCCTGTACCTCGTTCCTGACGGGCTTCACCTCGGTCTGGAGGTAGTCGAACAGCGCGCGAATATCGCTTTCCTTCATGAAGCGATAGTTCTCGTAGGGCATGGCCGGATACAGCTGCTGGCCATGACCACCGATACCGTCCACCATCGCGGCACGGAACTGCTCCAGAGTCCAGTTGCCGATGCCGGTTTCCTTGTCCGGCGTGATGTTGGAGGACCAGATCGTGCCCATGGGGCTGTCAATGCCGCGACCGCCGGCCATGGGCTCGCCCCCCCTGGCGGTATGACAGGCCATGCAATCACCGGCGCGCATGACATATTCGCCGCGGCCGGCTTCGGCCTTCCAGTCGGCGGCCAGCGCTTCATTCGCGGGCGTGGGCTTGAAAGGGACGTAGATCAGCGCCAGCGCCGCCACAACGCCCAGAACGATCAGCGCAATCAGAATGCTGAGGATTTTCTTCATGTCTTGCTCTCCTCAGACCAGCGGACGTGGGTTTTTCAGATACATGGTGCGGATCGCATGCAGCGTCCAGTACGCCAGTCCGCCGACCATGCCGGTGGGGTTGTACTGGGTGTTCTGCACGAAGCTGCCGGCACCGAAGACGAACACGTTGTGCTTGTCCCAGGCCTGGCAGTAGCGATTGACCACGCCGTCCGTGGGCTTGTCGGACATGATGTGACCACCGGTGTTGTGCGTGGTCTGGTAGGGACGCACGTCGAACTTGGCACCGATATTCTTGAAACCCGACTGCAGCAGATCCGGTTTCAAGGCGTTGCCCACCTCCTCGGCCTTGATCTTCTGGTACTGAGTCATCCGGATGTCGTTGTCCTGCCAGTTGAAGGTCATGCGCATCAAGGGACGACCATGTGGATCCTTGTAGGTGGGGTCCAGATCCAGATGGTTGTTGCGGTAGGACATGTGCGAGCCGTGCGTGCCGATCGACATGGAATGGCCATACCACTCGCCAATGCCCTTCTTCCAGCCTGCACCCCAGCCCGGCGTGCCCTTGGGCAGCGGCATCGAACGGATGGGCTGACCATTCATGGTGCCCACGCGCCAGTAGGCGCCGCCAATGAAGCCCAGCTTGCCGAAGTCGTTCTGGTTGATGCCGTAGTCGTCGATACACATGCCGTTGGAGCCGTGACCGATGAAGGGATTGAAGTTCTCTTCCTTGAAGAACAGGGTCACGCCACCATTCATCTGGTAGGCGTAGTTCTTGCCGGTCACCCCGGTGTTGGTCTTGGGGTCGTAAGGCTTGCCGATGCCGGAGACCAGCAGCAGGTGCACGTTGTTGAGCTGATAGGACGACAGAATCACCAGGTCTGCGGGCTGGAACACTTCCTCGTTCGTGTTGGAGTCGAAGTAGGTCACGCCGGTTGCGGTCTTGCCGTCTTCCGAGCTCTCCACACGCAGCACTTCGCAGTGCGTGCGATAGGAGAAATTCTTCTTGCGCTTGAGCGCATCCAGCACCGCCGTCTGGGGCGAGGACTTGGAGTACTGGTAGCAACCAAAACGCTCGCAGAAGCCGCAGAAGTTGCAGGGAGCCATCTGCATGCCATAGGGGTTCACGTAGGACGTGGACGCAATGCCGGCGGGCGCCGGGAAGGGATGCAGGCCCATGCTCCTGGCACAGGCTTCGAACTTGCTCGCGTCGTAGGTCGATGGCAGAGCAGGCATGGGATACTCTTTCGAGCGCCAGCCTTCAAACGGATTGCCGCCGGCCTGGATCTGGCCCTTGATATTGCCGGCCTTGCCCGAGACGCCGGCCACTTCGTCAAACCGGGTGAAGAAAGGCTCCAGCTCGTCGTAACTGACGGGGTAATCCATCAGGTTCATGCCTTCCGGAATGATGGACTCGCCCCATTTTTCCCTCACATAGCTGCGCAGCTTGATTTCCTCGGGCTGAGGGCGCCACAGCAAGCCATTCCAGTGCGTGCCGGCACCGCCCACGCCATTCGCAGGCAGGAAGGACCCCATCGAACGATAAGGCAAAGCGATTTCGCTGTCGTCGCGGCGCACCGTCACCGTCGCCTGACGGGGATGCTGCATATTCTTCAGGCGCACGCCATAGGTCAGCTCGTCGATCTGATTGGGGTACTTGAATTCAGGCACCGTGTTCTGGTCGCCGCCGCGCTCCAGCGCGACGATTTCCAGGCCCTCAGCGGCCAATTCCATGCCGGCGATGGAGCCTGTCCAACCGAGGCCAACAATGACCACGTCTTTTTTCTTTTCAATGCGTGCCATGACTCAAGCCCTTTCGCCCTTGATGGATACCGGTCCCAGCGGGTACTTCACGTTGTGCTGATCGACCCATTCGGCATAGCTGGCGCGGGCGCCAGGGAAGCCGATGTATTTCCAGGACTGCATGCCGTGGTTGCCGCCATGCAAGGGGTCGGCGAAATAGCCTTCCTTGGTATTGGCCAGCAAGGTGGTAAAGAAAAAGCTCAGTTCAGGGTCTAGCTTGATCTCGCCCTTTTGCAACGCGGTCAGAGCTTCGTCCTGCTGCTCTGCGGCAAGATTTTTGAACTGCTTGCCAAAGCGCTCCGTGCAAGCTGCATTGAAAGCGGGAATGGCCTTGCGATAGAGCTGCGCAGGGTTCAGAGGCGATTGCCAGCCGCGATCGGGCGTGGCGGCCGGGTCGTGCGGGCCTTCCATGTACCAGATCTCGGCATTGCCGTAGTAGCCCTTGAGCTGGCGATCGATGAACACCGGCACATGAGCTTCAATCGCTCCAGGTCCATCCCCTTCGGACGGGATCAGGCGAGCTGTTGCCGCCAGAACAAAAGCCCACTCGTCCGCATTGAAGTACTCGGGCTTGTATGCATCCAGTTTGAGCGCAGGCTCTTTGGAGTTGGCACGCATTGCCACGGCCGTTCCAGCCAGTGCGACGCCAGCACCGGAGGCGAACAGAAAGGATCTGCGGCTTGGTGGGGAAAAGTTGGACATTGTGCGATTCCTACATCGTGTGAACCTCGGCCATGCACAGCCAGTTGCGCGATGACCGAATGTTCAGGTTTTTTGAATCAGCGGTGGGTTTGGGGTCAGGCAGGAAGAAGCACACACCCAAAGAAAATGCCCGCAAAGCGGGCACTCGTACGCAGAGTCAGAGCCTTTTTCAAGCCGGCCCATACCGCCTTAACAATTTGATAATAGTTGCGCTGACAAGTATCTGTGCCGGGCAAGCAACTTGCCTGCCAGCAGGTCGTGGTTTTTCATTGGAGTGCACAACTGGGGTTTTCACTTAGATATAAGACATAAGACTGCCTACCTACTACTCTGCGGCCCAAGACGCTGCCAGGCAGTGATGCCAGACTCAAGACGATGGAGAAGCCCAGACTCGCCCTTCACTGCTTACACGACCAAAAGAGGGAAGGTGACGGCGCACTTTGTCGACACTAAGCTGGAGTCCGTGGCAATGAAAACCGGAACGTGGTGCCCTGTCCGCCACTCTCGACAAGATGAATGGAGACTCCATGCAGCTCCAGCATCTGATGCACGATTCTCAGGCCCAGGCCACCGTCACGGCGGGCACCACCTACGGTAAATGGACGCCTGAACAGGCCTTCGCGCAACTCTGGCGGGATGCCCGGGCCGGAGTCACTGATCGTCACCTCCAGCTCTTGGCCCACTGCTCTTACGGCGATCCTGATCGCCCCGCCTTCGGGGGTATAGCGCAAGGCGTTATCCAGCAGATTGCTCAGGACGCGCTCTATCATTCCCAGATCCGCACGAACTGCCGGAAGTTGAGGAGCAAGGTCCGCCTGCAGGGCAATATGACGCGACTCTGCCGCAAGCTCGAACTTCTGGAAAACGTCCTGCACCAGATCAACCAGAGAGAATGATTCGAGCTCCGGTTGCACAAAGCCGTATTCCAGTCTGGCCAGCTCGAACAGGCTTTGGGACAGGGCCCCTACTCTTCGACTCTGGTCGAGCGCAATGCCAAGGTAGCGCCTGCGCTCTGCAGGCTCCAGGCTTGCATCCTTCAGAAGCAAAGTCTCCAGATACCCATGCAAGGATGACAGCGGTGTGCGCAGATCGTGGGAAATATTCGCGATCAATTCCCTGCGCTCCTGATCCTGCCGCGTGAGAGCTTCCCATTGCTCGCTGATGCGCAGCACCATCTGCCGATAGGCAGCGTCCAGCACTGCAATCTCGTCACGGCTGTGATTGGCCACATCCGGGGAGCGTTCCGGCATCTCGGAAGGTGCGCCATGCATGTCAAACTGCCGAACCGACTCGGTCAGGCGCCGCAAGGGACGCGTGATCAAGGTGAAGGCGACAAGGCCCGCAGCGAGACAGAGCAGCCCGACCATGCCAATCGACAGCAGTGCCGTCTTCAACACCGCATCTGCCGAGCCTCTGGCAGCAAGAAGATCATGGGCCTCACCAAGCAGCACCACATAGATGAAGCCGACTTGCCGCCCGTTCACGCTCAAAGGGGCCGCACTGAAGACCTTGCGGCCATCGCGGCTGCGCGGATCATCGCCCAGAATCGGCAGCATCTGTCCATCGATGAATCGATGAACCGGCTCAAGATCGACCCGGTCGCGACGCAAACGCCCCTCGGGTGCCGCGTGGCCGGCGATGCGGCCGTCGGGCTCCAGCAGATAGACCTCCACACTCGGGTTCACCATCATCAGCTGGTTGAAAAGATTTCGCACCGCGTTAGGCATCAAGCCATTCGCATCGGTCAGCTGAGCATCGCGGGCAATACTCTCGGCGACATCGCGCGACAAGGCCTGCACCACTTCCAGCTCATGCATGCGGTTGGAGCGAAGCTGCAGCCAGGCCGAGGTACCGCTGCAGACCAGTAGCAACACGGCAAACACGATCGCCAGCCGCTGGGTCAGAGTCAGGTTCATTCGCCCTCTCCAGTCTCAGCGAACTTGTAGCCGCGCCCCCAAACCGTGAGGATCCGCGTCGGCTGTGCAGGATTGAGCTCCACCTTGGCGCGAAGCCGGTTGATATGGGTGTTGACGGTGTGCTCGTAGCCCTCGTGCTGATAGCCCCATACCGCATTGAGCAGGTCCATGCGCGAGAACACCTTGCCCGACTGGCGGGCAAAGAAATACAGAAGATCGAACTCGCGCGGCGTGAGATCGAGACGACGCCCGCTCAGGCTGGCCTCCCGCGCCACCGGGTCCATGACCAGCCCATTGACCGACAGGCTGCCGGATTCCAGGCGCGCACTCTGAGCCAGAGCATCGACCCGGCGCAGCAGAGCCTTCACCCGTGCCACGAGCTCCAGAACGGAAAACGGCTTGGCCAGATAGTCGTCCGCGCCGATCTCCAGCCCCAGAATGCGATGCACCTCACTGGAGCGGGCACTGATGATGATGATCGGCGTGTAGCGGGTCATGGCACGCGCACGCCTGCATATCTCCAAGCCGTCCACGCCAGGCAACATCAGATCCAGCACCAGCGCATCCCAGCCACCGCGCTCCAGATGCGCGAGGCCGTCGTCGCCGCGGGCGCAATGCACGACCTCCAGCCCCTCGTCCCGAAGGTGGAGCGAAAGCAGATCGGCGATGTGGGCATCGTCCTCGACCAGCAGAATGCGACGGACGTTAGTCATGGGTAATCAGGTCTCCGGGAGGGACGGTCGATGCAGAACCGCGTACTTTCATATTGTGCTCAAACTGCTCGCGGGGAGTTATCACGTTTTTTTTAACTTTGCGTGAGGACTTCGGGATCGCCACTCCATAAGCTCAATGTCATCGAACCCAGAAAGCCGATGCCATGACCACCCGACGCCATATGCTGCTGGGCGCAGCAGCCTCCGCTGCAGCGCTTGCCACCGGAATCTTCCAGCGCCACGCGACTGCAGCGACAGAGACCTTCGAAGTCAGCTATACCGACGCCCAGTGGCGTGCACGGCTCAGCCCTCAGCAATATGCGGTGCTGCGCCAGGAAGCGACGGAGCCGCCCGGCAGCAGCCCGCTCAACAAGGAGCATCGTCCTGGAACATTTTCCTGCGCAGGCTGTTCCTTGCCCTTGTTTGCCTCCTCCACCAAGTTCGACAGCGGCACCGGCTGGCCCAGCTTCTGGAAGCCGCTGGACAACGCCGTCGCCACCCGCAAGGACCGAAGCTACGGCATGGTGCGTGTCGAAGCGCACTGCCGGCGCTGTGGCGGCCATCTCGGCCATGTCTTCGAAGACGGGCCGCCTCCCACAGGTCTGCGCTATTGCATGAACGGCCTGGCCTTGGCTTTCACGCCCAGGCCGGCCTGAGGAGAAACAGGCCATGCTGCTGATCGTCCTTGCCTATCTGGGTGGTGTGCTGACCATCGTCAGTCCCTGCATCCTGCCCGTGCTGCCTTTTGTGTTCTCTCGCGCGAACCAGCCCTTTGTGCGCAACGGCCTGCCGTTGCTGGCAGGCATGGCATTGACCTTTGCGATCGTTGCCTCTCTCGCCGCCGTCGGCGGCGGCTGGGTGGTGGCTGCCAATCAGTATGGCCGCTGGCTGGCACTGGCTCTGGTGGCCGTTTTCGGGCTGACACTGCTGCTACCGCATCTGTCGGAGAGGCTGACCCGCCCATTGGTGACTGCCGGATCGCGCCTGTCCGAGTCGGTGCAGCAAGACGGTACACCGAAGATGGCTTCCTCGGTGTTGCTGGGAATCGCAACAGGGCTGCTATGGGCTCCATGTGCCGGGCCCATCCTGGGACTGATATTGACCGGTGCCGCCCTGCTGGGCGCCAACACCACCTCGACCCTGCTACTTCTGGCCTATGCCGCCGGGGCTGCGACTTCCATGGCTGCGGCTTTGCTGCTCGGCGGACGGGTATTTGCCGCGCTCAAGCGTTCGCTGGGTGCCGGTGAATGGGTACGTCGCGGCCTCGGTGCAGCCATGCTCGCGGGCGTGGCCGCCATCGCCCTGGGGATCGATACCGGCGTGCTGGCTCGACTGTCAACGGCATCCACCGGCGGCCTGGAGCAGAAACTGGTCGAGCGCCTGAACCAGCCTCATGGAGAAGACCCCAAGACCATGCGCGGCAATCCGGGCACGATGATGCGGGGAGCATCCCAGGCACCCGCTGAGGGAGCCGCCATGATGTCTGCAGGAGCCGCAATGCGCATGAGCGGACCATCGAATAAAGCCCTTGCACTGCCCGATGAAGGCATCGCACCATCGCTGGGCGGGGCAACCCAATGGCTCAACTCCAAGCCTCTGAGCGGGCAAGACCTGCGTGGCAAGGTGGTGCTGGTGGATTTCTGGACCTACTCCTGCATCAACTGCCTGCGCACCCTTCCCTATGTGAAGGCATGGGCAGAAAAATACCGTGATCAAGGTCTGATCGTGGTCGGTGTGCACGCCCCCGAGTTTGCTTTTGAGCGCGACATAGGCAACGTGAGCAAGGCCATGAAAGACCTGGGCATCAACTATCCGGTGGCCGTTGACAACCAGTATGCAATCTGGCGCGCATTCAAGAACCAGTATTGGCCTGCTCACTACTTCATCGATGCCACGGGACGCATCCGCCACCATCACTTTGGCGAAGGCGGCTACGCCGAGTCGGAGCGGGTGATACAACAGCTTCTCCAAGAGGCGGGCAGCTCCCAGTCAACCATGGGCCTGACGGAGGTAGATGCCGGGGGCGTTCAACTGGCCGCCAACATGGATGAGGTCGCGTCCCCCGAAACCTATCTGGGTTATGAGCGTGCCGAGAACTTTCTCTCCACGCCCAAAGCCGTTCCCGACAGGACGGCAACGTATCGGGAACCGGAACGGCCCAGGCTGAACACCTGGGGCCTTGCCGGGCAATGGATGGTTGGAGCGGAAAGCGCCTTGCTGACCGGTCCATCAGGCAGCATCGTCTACCGGTTCAAGGCACGTGATCTGCACCTGGTGCTGAGCCCCGGCCCTGACGGAAAGCCCGTGCGCTTCAAAGTCCGCATTGACGGCAAACCACCCGGCACCGCCCACGGCGTGGACGTGGCCGCCGACGGCAGCGGCACTGTCACCGGCCAGCGGCTTTACCAACTGGTGCGCCAATCCGGAGTCATTACCGAGCACACCTTCAGCATCGAGTTCCTGGACAGCGGCGTTTCCGCCTATGCCTTCACTTTCGGATAGCCATATGAACACACGCATCATCTCAGGGGCCGCCTTGAATCGGCGCGGCCTGCTCCAGACACTGGCCGGCAGCATCGTTTTGCTGGGCGGCGGACTGCTCTGGCAACCAATGGCCTTCTCGGCCGAAGAAGCGGTTCGCCTTCCTGCCCCTGTCCTGGACCTCCCGGCCACCGGACCGTCCTCGCAACGTGCAATCTTTGCCGGCGGCTGCTTCTGGGGAGTACAAGGCGTATTCCAGCACGTCAAGGGCGTGCAACGCGCGGTCTCCGGCTATAGCGGAGGTGCTGCATCCACCGCCTCCTACGAGCTGGTCAGCCGCGGCAACACCGGCCATGCAGAATCGGTCGAGATCACCTTCGATCCGACCCAGGTGAGCTATGGAAAGCTGCTGCAGATATTTTTCTCTGTCGTCCACGATCCCACCCAGCTCAACCGACAGGGTCCGGACACAGGAACGCAGTATCGCTCGGCAATCTTCACGACCAGCCCGGCCCAGCTCAAGACAGCGCAGGCTTACGTCGCGCAGCTCGATGCAGCGCGCCTGTATCCCAAACCCATAGTCACCCGCCTCGAGGACAAGGCCAGCTTCTATCCGGCCGAGCTCTACCACCAGGACTTCATGACCGAAAACCCGCGCCACCCCTATATCGTCTTCAACGATATTCCCAAGGTGAACAGCCTCAAGCGCCTCTTCCCCGACAGCTACCGCAGCGAACCGGTTCTGGTAAAGAAAACGCGCCCATAGCGACTCCATCTCAGCGATGCTGCGGCAGAGCAGCAATTGTCGGCGCAGCTGATGGCCTGCTGCACGCCCTGACGATCCTGCCGCATCACGGAAGCCCTATGAGTACCATCCTGCCCATCGGCTTCGGTCATGTCCGGCACCACCGCCAGCAGCCTGTGCAGCATGTCTTCGCTCCCCACTCTCCCTCCTCATGCAGCCACCGCTCAGCCAGCGCACGCAGCAGGACGAAGTACTCAGGCACAGCCGGCGCGGCTGGATCAGCGTCCACGATTACCACCACGGCAAGGTCGGGGCCAATGCGCTGGCCTGGCTAGAACAACTTCCGCACGGCGAAGTCTGGTTGCACGCCTTCCGCGCGGTCATCCAAGAATCATCAGGACTGAGCCCGCTGCGCGCCTCAGGCCAGGCAGATTGCAGCATATGCCTCGCCCCTTCGCCTGCCTGGCACAGGCCTTCCTCCGGCCGGAAGGGCTGCTGCCACGCCGTCCACTTCAAGCTGTAAAGCCTGCGCCAACGGGAGGTACGCAGTACGCACACAAACAAAAAAACCTCTTAGATCAATGACCTAAGAGGTTTTTGTATTTGGTGGGTGATACATGGATCGAACATGTGACCCCTGCCGTGTGAAGGCAGTGCTCTACCGCTGAGCTAATCACCCGATAGGCGTGATTATATCAAGGATTGGCGCTCACATTTTCAAAGTTACGCCAGGCAGTCTTGCCACCGCTGGATTTATCCATCTGCTTGAGCACATCGTCGTGGGATTGCTGCTCCTGCTCATTGGCGCGCAGCACTGGCAACTTGAAGCTGCTCAGGTCCACCGAGGGAACGACAATCGCTCCAGCCGCCGGAGCATCAGCCGGCTCCTCGGTCATGAGCAAGGCATCTTGCCCACGCGTGAGATTGATGTAGACATCCGCCAGCAGCTCCGCATCCAGCAAAGCGCCGTGCAGCGTGCGATTGGAATTGTCGACACCCAGGCGATCGCAGAGCGAGTCCAGCGAGTTGCGCTTGCCCGGATACATCTCCTTGGCCATGACCAGGGTGTCGAGGACTCCGCCCACACACTGCTTGAGTGGCGGGCGCTTGGCCAGTTTGAGCTCGTTGTTCAGAAAGCCCAGGTCGAACGGCGCATTGTGGATGATGAGCTCTGCACCCTGCAGATACTCCCAGATCTCGTCGATCTTTTCCTCAAAGCGCGGCTTGTCCTTGAGGAACTCCGTGGTGATGCCGTGCACGCGCAAGGCATCTGGATGGCTGTCCCGACCCGCATTGAAGTACAGATGCAGATTGTTGCCGGTGAGCTTGCGATTGACCAGCTCCACGCAGCCCAGCTCGATCAGACGATCGCCATCGATGGCCGACAGGCCGGTCGTTTCCGTATCCAGAACAATTTGGCGCGACATTCAATTTCTCCCAATTACCTGCGGCGCTCACATCGCCCAACAATTTCTAAAACAAGCGCGCACCAAAGCCAGGACACCGAGGAAGCGCCGCCGCGCACCGAGGGTGTCGTCCCCCTCCCCTAGCGCGAAGCGCGTAGAGAGAGGGGGAAGGCGCAAAGCGCCTCAGGGGGTGCTCAGTGATTTTCCTTAGCGTGGTTGATGGAGTACTTGGGGATCTCCACCGTCACATTCTCGCGCGCCAGAATCGCCTGGCAGGACAGGCGCGACTGAGGCTGCAGACCCCAGGCCTTGTCGAGCAGGTCTTCTTCCTCTTCCTCCGCCTCGTTCAGGGAGTTGAAGCCCTCCTTGACGATGACATGGCAGGTCGTGCAGGCGCAGCTCATATCACAGGCATGCTCGATATTGATGCCGTTGTCCAGCATGGCTTCACAGATCGAAGTGCCAACGGGAGCTTCGATTTCCGTGCCATTGGGGCAGTACTCGGCGTGAGGAAGAATTTTGATGATGGGCATTGTTCTGTTTATGAATTAAATAGTGTTGACACTCTTGCCAGCCAGCGCCTGCTGGATGCTGCGATTCATGCGTTCGGCCGCAAACGACTCGGTTCCCTTGGCCAGGGCCTGTGTTGCGCCCTCCACGACGGCCGGATCATCGCTGGCGACGGCCGCGCGTAGCGCTGTCATCAGGCCGTCGATGCTGTCGCGCTGCTCGGCGCTGAGCACATCCCCATCCACGTCCAGCGCGCTCTGCGTGGCCAGCAGCATGCGATCGGCATCCACGCGGGCCTCGACCAGGGCGCGGGCTTTCATGTCTTCCTGGGCCGTGGCAAAACCGTCCTGCAGCATCTGGGCGATCTGGTCGTCGGAAATGCCGTAGGAAGGCTTGACATTGATATGCGCTTCGACGCCGCTGGTCTGCTCCTTGGCGCTGACGGACAGCAGGCCGTCGGCATCGACCGTGAAGGTCACACGGATGCGCGCCGCACCGGCAGCCATGGGCGGAATGCCGCGCAACTCGAAACGCGCCAGGCTGCGGCAGTCCGCCACCAGATCGCGCTCGCCTTGCACCACGTGAATGGCCAGAGCGGTCTGGCCGTCCTTGTAGGTCGTGAAATCCTGCGCACGAGCCGTGGGAATGGTCTCGTTGCGCGTGATGATGCGCTCGGACAGGCCGCCCATGGTTTCCACACCCAGCGACAGCGGAATCACGTCCAGCAGCAGCAGGTCGCCGGCGGTATTGTTGCCGGCCAGCTGATTGGCCTGAATGGCAGCGCCCAAGGCCACCACTTCGTCAGGGTTGAGATTGGTCAGCGGCTCGCTGCCGAAGAAGTCGGCCACGGCCTGGCGAATCTGGGGCATGCGGGTGGAGCCGCCGACCATGACCACGCCCTGCACCTCATCGCGGCCCAGGTCTGCATCCTTGAGCGCTCGGCGCACGGCCGCAAGGCTCTTGCTGGTTAAGTGAGCAGTCAGCGCAATGAATTCCTCACGCTTGACATCAAAAGACACTGAACCCGAGGAAATATCAGCGGTAAACGCTACAACTTCTGATTCAGTCAGGGCCTGCTTGCAATGGCGCGCGGCAATACGCCAGGCGGTCTTGTCTGCTGCCGACTCCAGCTGCGTGCCGGTCTTTTCCGCCACCCAGGCCGCCAGCGCGTCATCGTAGTCATCGCCGCCCAATGCCGAGTCACCACCTGTGGCGATCACTTCGAACACACCCTGTGCAAGACGCAGCACCGAGATATCGAAAGTGCCGCCACCCAGATCGTAGACGGCGTAGACGCCCTCTGCTGCGTTGTCCAGGCCGTAGGCAATGGCTGCTGCCGTGGGTTCGTTGATCAGGCGCAGCAAGTTGATGCCTGCCAGCTTGGCTGCATCCTTGGTGGCCTGGCGCTGAGCATCGTCAAAGTACGCAGGCACGGTGATGACTGCACCATAGAGATCGTTGTCGAACGTGTCTTCGGCACGGAAGCGCAAGGTCGCCAGAATTTCGGCACTGATTTCCACGGCCGTCTTGGCGCCGTCCACGGTTTCGACGGAGATGACGCTGCTGTCATCGGTCTTGAAGCGATAAGGCAGCTTCTCGGGCGATTCGATATCGGCCAGGCTTCGCCCCATGAAGCGCTTGGCCGAGCTGATGGTGTTGGCAGCATCCTGCGCCTGCGCGGCCTTGGCATCGAAGCCGATCTGTCGGCGGCCCATTTCCATGTAACGCACCACCGATGGCAGCAGCACACGCCCCTGATCGTCGGGCAGGCATTCGGCCACGCCGTTGCGCACTGCAGCGACCAGAGAATGCGTGGTGCCCAGGTCGATACCTACAGCAATGCGTCGCTGGTGGGGATCGGGGGATTGGCCGGGCTCGGAAATCTGCAAAAGCGCCATGAAATTCTTCTTTTGAAACGTCAGAGGCCAGCGTGGCTGGCCCGCTCAAGGTGGATACGCTGCGTGCCTAGGGCACAGCGCGTTGCTCTGGCTCTTATTGTCCCAGTTGATCGCGACGGCGATCCACATCTTGCGCAAATCGCGCAACAAACATGAGGGTTCTCACCTGCTGCACGGCAGCGGCGGCATCGCCAGCCTCGTCCAGCAAACGACCGCATTCGGCAAGCATCTGTTTCTTGGCGGCGAGCATCTCGGCCTCCAGAGCATCGAGCTCCTGCTCGCTGGCAGCGTCTTCCAGCGCTTCGCGCCACTCCATCTGCTGCATCAGGAATGCCGCAGGCATGGCCGTGTTGTCTTCCGCCCGCACCGGAGCGCCGGCCAGCTCACACAGATAGGCCGCACGCTTGAGCGGGTCCTTGAGGCGCTGATAGGCCTCGTTGATGCGCACCGACCATTGCATGGCCACGCGCTGCGCCGCTGCGCCCTGGGCGGCAAAGCGGTCGGGATGTGCTTCACGCTGCAGCTCTTTCCAGCGTGCGTCGATCTGGCTGCGCTCCTGCGCAAACTTGCGCGGCAGGCCAAACAATTCAAAGTCGTCAGATTGCAGATTCATGGCATTAAAAAACCGCCTGCAGCAGCGCTGAGGCGGTTCCGTTCTTACGCTTGGGCGCTCACACGCCAGGGACACCGAGCAAGAGCCGCCTCGCAGCGAAGGTGTCGTCCCCTTGGGGGAAAGGCGCGAAGCGACTCAGGGAGAAATCAAATCCTGAAGCTCTCGCCACAACCGCAGCGATCACGCTCGTTGGGGTTGTGGAACTTGAAGCCCTCGTTCAGGCCTTCACGCACAAAATCCAGTTCCGTGCCATCGATATAGGCTAGGCTCTTGGGGTCGATCAGCACCTTGATGCCGTGGTCTTCAAACACCACGTCATCGGGCTGGACTTCGTCCACATACTCCAGCTTGTAGGCCAAGCCGGAACAGCCCGTGGTCTTCACGCCGAGGCGCACGCCAATCCCCTTGCCGCGACGCGAAAGATAGCGGTTCACATGACGGGCAGCCGCCTCGGTCATTGAGATGGCCATGGCCTTAGGCTTCCGTCGCCGTGCGCTTTGCGCGGTAGTCGTTCACAGCAGCCTTGATGGCGTCTTCAGCCAGGATGGAGCAGTGAACCTTGACCGGTGGCAGCGCCAGTTCTTCGGCGATCTGGCTGTTCTTCAGGGCGGCAGCCTCATCCAGCGTCTTGCCTTTGACCCATTCGGTCACCAGCGAAGACGAGGCGATGGCAGAGCCGCAGCCATAAGTCTTGAAGCGTGCATCTTCGATCACGCCAGTGGCAGGATTGACCTTGATCTGCAGCTTCATCACGTCGCCGCAAGCGGGCGCACCCACCATACCCGTGCCCACGGAGTCATCGCTCTTGTCGAACGAGCCCACGTTGCGGGGGTTTTCATAGTGGTCAACAACTTTTTCGGAGTAAGCCATGGTGTCTACCTCTTGAACTCTTTGTAATCTATGCTTAGTGTGCAGCCCATTGAATAGTGCTGAGGTCGATGCCGTCTTTGTACATCTCCCACAGAGGGCTCAGCTCGCGCAGCTTCAGCACGTTTTCGCGGATCGACTTGATCGCGTAGTCAATTTCCTCTTCCGTCGTGAAGCGACCAAAGGTCATGCGCAAGGAGCTGTGTGCCAGCTCATCGCTGCGACCCAGGGCACGCAGCACATAGCTGGGCTCCAGGCTGGCGGATGTGCAGGCGGAACCCGAGGACACGGCCAGACCCTTGATGCCCATGATCAGCGACTCGCCTTCGACGAAGTTGAAGCTCATGTTCAGGTAATGGGGAACACCGTTGTCCATATCGCCGTTCACGAACACCTGCTCCAGATCCTTCAGACCATCGAGCAGACGCTGGCGCAGTGCACGTGCGTGCTCCATATCCTTGGCCATCTCTTCCTTGGCGATGCGGAAGGCTTCGCCCATGCCCACGATCTGGTGGGTTGCCAGCGTGCCGGAACGCATGCCGCGTTCATGACCGCCGCCGTGCATCTGAGCTTCCAGGCGCACGCGCGGCTTGCGGCGCACGTACAGCGCACCGATGCCCTTGGGGCCGTAGGTCTTGTGCGAAGCCAGGCTCATCAGGTCGATGGGCATGGTCTGCATGTTCAGATCCATCTTGCCCGAAGCCTGAGCGGCGTCGACGTGGAAGATGATGCCCTTCTCACGGCACAGAGCGCCAATGGTGTTCAGATCCTGAACCACACCGATCTCGTTGTTCACGGCCATCACGCTGGCGAGGATGGTGTCGGGACGGATCGCGGCCTTGAACACTTCGATGTCCAGCAGACCGTTTTCCTGCACATCCAGATAGCTGACTTCAAAGCCCTGGCGCTCCAGTTCACGCATGGTGTCCAGCACGGCCTTGTGCTCGGTCTTCACGGTGATCAGGTGCTTGCCCTTGCCCTGGTAGAAATGCGCTGCACCCTTGATGGCCAGGTTGTCGGACTCGGTCGCACCGCTGGTCCAGACGATTTCACGCGGGTCGGCGCCAATCAGATCGGCGACCTGCTTGCGGGCCTTCTCGACGGCTTCTTCGGCTTCCCAGCCCCAGGCATGGCTGCGCGATGCGGCATTGCCAAAATGTTCACGCAGCCAGGGAATCATGGCGTCCGCCACGCGGGGGTCCACCGGAGTGGTTGCACCGTAGTCGAGATAAATGGGAAAGTGCGGGGTCATGTCCATGACTGGCTCGTCTTGTTTTTGGCTGACAAATCGTGAGGAATCGATGCACCTTGTGGTGCCATCAGGGCGAAGAAACATGCCGCACAGCCATGCATGCATCCAGGCCCTGACTATCGGAGTCGGGCTTCATGCCGATCTGGTTGCCGCCCGAGCACTGCTCAAGCGGCCCCGGATCAGGATTTCGCGAAGGCGTTACCCAGGGCGAACACCGAGTTCGGTGCGTTCACACGGATGGGCTTGACCACGGGTGCTGTGGAGATGGCGCGGCGCACCACGGGCTTGTCCTCGATCTGGATGCCCTTGGCCAGTTGCTCGTCCACCAGCTTTTGCAGAGTGACGGAGTCCAGGAATTCCACCATGCGCTGATTCAGTGCAGCCCACAGCTCATGGGTCATGCAGCGGCCCGCTTCGCCCAGACAGTTTTCCTTGCCACCGCACTGGGTCGCATCAATAGGTTCATCCACCGAGACGATGATGTCAGCCACGGTGATGTCCGTTGCCTTACGGGCCAGGGTGTAGCCGCCGCCGGGGCCACGGGTGGATTCCACCAGTTCGTGGCGACGCAGCTTGCCAAACAACTGTTCCAGATAGGACAGCGAAATCTGCTGACGCTGGCTGATGGCAGCCAGGGTCACAGGGCCATTGTTCTGGCGCAGTGCCAGGTCGATCATCGCGGTGACCGCAAAGCGGCCTTTGGTCGTAAGACGCATACGAGCTCCTTCAATCAGGATTGTTCGTTACAGAAACGCACGCCCGGTCACAGTACCTAGACGAGCACAGTCTCCGCCCTTACTCCGTCCTGTGATTAGGTTCAGAGCCCTTCTGTGAGGGAAGTTTGTTGTTGAGTGTTTGAGGCGAGTATATCACATTCCCCATCAATTTTGTCGGGTAACAGCGTGCACTCACGTAATAACCCCGAGATTTGCGAAGAAATATTCCTACGGCGCCGCCCCGAACAATTGTTGTTTGAGAAGCGAAAGCTGGTCTCGCACACGCGCTGCCTGCTCGAATTCCAGGTTCCTGGCGTGCTCCAGCATTTGCTTCTCCAGACGCTTGATCTCCTTGGCGATGTCTTTCTCCGACATATCCTCGACACGTGCCTGTTGTAGAGCCTGCTCCTGCAGACGTTCGGCCTCTTTGCCGCTTTTTTCGCTGTAGACGCCATCAATCAGGTCTTTCACCCTCTTGACAATCTGTTTTGGCACGATTCCGTTGGCTTCATTGAAAGCCATCTGTTTTTCGCGGCGTCTTTCGGTTTCGCCGATGGCTTTCTTCATGGACTCCGTGATGCGGTCCGCGTACAGAATCGCCTTGCCGTTGACGTTGCGCGCCGCACGACCTATGGTCTGGATCAGGCTGCGTTCGGCACGCAGAAAGCCCTCCTTGTCGGCATCCAGAATCGCCACCAGCGAGACCTCGGGAATATCCAGGCCTTCGCGCAGCAGGTTGATGCCGACCAGCACATCGAAGGCTCCCAGACGCAGGTCGCGGATGATTTCCACGCGCTCCACCGTATCCACGTCGGAGTGCAGATAGCGCACCTTCACGCCGTTGTCGGTCAGGTATTCGGTCAGCTGCTCGGCCATGCGCTTGGTCAGCGTGGTGATGAGCACGCGCTCCTCCAGCTCCACGCGCTGGCGGATCTCCTGCAGCACATCGTCGACCTGGTGAATGGCCGGCCGCACTTCGATCTCGGGATCGACCAGGCCCGTGGGGCGCACCACCTGCTCCACCACCTGCCCGGCATGAATCTTTTCATATTCGGCGGGCGTGGCCGAGACAAACACCACCTGGCGCATGCGCTGCTCGAACTCCTCGAACTTGAGCGGCCGGTTGTCCAGCGCCGACGGCAGGCGGAAGCCATATTCCACCAGCGTGGTCTTGCGCGCCCGGTCGCCGTTGTACATGGCGTTGAGCTGGCCGATCATCTGATGGCTCTCGTCGAGGAACATGATGGCGTCGCGCGGCAGATAGTCGGTCAGCGTGCTGGGCGGATCGCCGGGCTTGGAGGCCGAGAGATGGCGCGTGTAGTTCTCGATGCCCTTGCAGTGCCCCACTTCGCTGAGCATTTCCAGATCGAAGCGCGTGCGCTGCTCCAGGCGCTGCGCCTCCACCAGCTTGCCCATGCCCACGAGCTGCTTGAGGCGCTCAGCCAGCTCTTCCTTGATGGTCTCCACGGCCGCCAGCACCTTGTCGCGCGGCGTCACATAGTGGCTGCTGGGATAGATGGTGAAGCGCGGAATGTTCTGGCGCACCCGGCCCGTGAGCGGATCGAACAGCTGCAGGCTCTCGACCTCGTCGTCGAACAGCTCGATGCGCACGGCCAGCTCAGAATGCTCGGCCGGGAACACATCGATGGTGTCGCCGCGCACGCGGAAGGTGCCGCGCGAGAAATCCTGGTCGTTGCGCTGGTACTGCATGCGGATCAGCTGCGCGATCGCGTCGCGCTGGTTGAGCGTGTCGCCCGCACGCAGCGTCATGATCATGCGGTGGTAGCTCTCGGGCTCGCCGATGCCGTAGATGGCCGAGACCGTGGCCACGATCACCACGTCGCGGCGCTCCATGATGCTCTTGGTGCAGGACAGGCGCATCTGCTCGATGTGCTCGTTGATGGCGCTGTCCTTTTCGATGAACAGGTCGCGCTGGGGCACATAGGCTTCGGGCTGGTAGTAGTCGTAGTAGCTGACGAAGTACTCGACCGCGTTTTTCGGGAAAAACTCCCTGAACTCCGAGTACAGCTGTGCCGCCAGCGTCTTGTTGGGCGCAAACACGATGGCGGGCTTGCCCAGACGCGCGATCACGTTGGCCATGGTGAAGGTCTTGCCCGAACCGGTCACGCCCAGCAGCGTCTGGAAAGACTCGCCGTCATTGACGCCTTCGACCAGTTTTTCGATGGCCGCAGGCTGATCGCCCGCCGGTGGATAGGGCTGGAACAGCTCGAACGGCGAGTCCGGGTATTGCACGAAACGGCCTTGCGGCTCGGCAGTCATATTTTGTTCTTGCATGATCTCATGTCCATGACGCATAGGGTAAGCGCGGAGTAGAATGGCAGCCCAACCCTCAAGCCTAACCTAGGCTGATGCGTTTTTTCGAGCACCGGGCGATGCCCTGCCCGTCTAACGCGCTCGGAGCAGTAGCTGGGGGTGACCTGACTTATTTCCATCCCTCAAGGATTTTTTCATGTCTCTGTTTACCGCCGTCGAAATGGCCCCCCGCGACCCCATCCTGGGTCTGAACGAGCAATTCAACGCTGACTCCAACCCCAACAAAGTGAACCTGGGCGTGGGCGTGTACTTCGACGACAACGGCAAGCTGCCCCTGCTGGAGTGCGTGCAGGCCGCCGAGAAGGCCATGATGGAAAAGCCCACCGCCCGCGGCTATCTGCCCATCGACGGTATTGCCGCCTATGACAACGGCGTCAAGGCCCTGGTGTTCGGTGCCGAGTCCGACGTGGTCAAGTCCGGCCGCGTTGCTACCGTGCAGGCCATCGGCGGCACCGGCGGCCTGAAGATCGGCGCCGACTTCCTCAAGAAGCTCAACCCCAACGCCAAGGTCCTGATCTCCAACCCCAGCTGGGAAAACCACAAGGCCATCTTCACCAACGCTGGTTTTGAAGTCGGCACCTACGCTTACTACGATGCAGCGACCCGCTCCATCGACTTCGCCGGCATGCTGGCCGACCTGAACGCTGCCGCCGCCGGCACCGTGGTCGTGCTGCACGCCTGCTGCCACAACCCCACCGGCTACGACATCACCGCCGCTCAGTGGGATGAAGTGATCGCCGTCGTCAAGGCCAAGGGCCTGGTCGCCTTCCTGGACATGGCCTACCAGGGCTTTGGCCACGGCATCGCCGAAGACGGCGCCGTGATCGGCAAGTTCGTGGCTGCCGGCCTGAACATCTTTGTCTCGACTTCCTTCTCCAAGAGCTTCAGCCTGTATGGCGAGCGCGTGGGCGCCCTGTCCGTGGTGGCCTCCGACAAGGAAGAAGCCGCTCGCGTGCTGTCGCAGCTGAAGATCGTCATCCGCACCAACTACTCTAACCCTCCCACACATGGCGGCGCCGTGGTGGCAGCCGTGCTGAACAACCCCGAGCTGCACGCCCTGTGGGAAAAGGAGCTGGGCGAGATGCGCGTGCGCATCAAGGCCATGCGCCAGAAGCTGGTTGACGGCCTGAAGGCTGCCGGCGTGCAGCAAGACATGTCCTTCATCACCACCCAGATCGGCATGTTCTCGTACTCCGGCCTGTCCAAGGACCAGATGGTGCGCCTGCGCTCCGAGTTCGGCGTGTACGGCACCGACACCGGCCGCATGTGCGTGGCTGCGCTGAACAGCAAGAACATCGACTATGTCTGCAAGGCCATCGCCGCTGTGATCTAAGCTCACGATTCAGGGCCTGGTCCCTGAAGGCAAAAGAGCAACGGACTTTTAATCCGTTGCTCTTTTTTTTATGGCTGTTTCATTGCCTGTTCAATATTTTGATAGCTACTAGCGCATCATCCATATTGTTTTCAGGCATAAAAGCATCTGAAAACTTTATATAACAAGCGCAACAAGCTATCAAAATCTTGATCAGGCGCTCAATCCCCAGATGGCCGAGCGCATGGACAGCGCCGCATACTGGTAGGCCGTGTTGAACACGCGCGGCGCTTCGCCCTCCTGCACGGCACCCGCCGCATACAGCAGGGGCAGATAGTGGTCGTGCGTGGGATGGGCCAGACGGGCCTGCGGACCCCAGTCCAGGAAGGTGCTCAGATCCGCCAGATTGCCGCTGTCCAGCCGCTGCTGCACTTCGGTGTCGAACTGTATCGTCCAGTCATAGGCCTGATTGTCGCTGGCACCGCGCTGCATGGCGCGCAGGTTGTGCACGATATTGCCGCTGCCCACGATCAGCACGCCGCGGTCGCGCAGCGCGCGCAGCTGGCGGCCCATCTCGAAATGCTTTTCGGGCGCCAGACCATAGGGCATGCTCAGCTGCATGACGGGAATGCTGGCCTCGGGGAACATGGGCAGCAGCACCGACCAGGTGCCGTGATCAAAACCCCATTTCTGATCCACCAGCAGGGCTGACCCGTCCAGCGGCGAATGCAGCTCGGCCGCCAGCTGTCTGGCCACCTCGGGCGCGCCGGGCGCCGGATATTGCTGGTCGAACAGCTCTTGCGGAAAGCCGCCGAAGTCATGAATCGTGCGCGGCTGGGCCATACCGGTCAGCGCCCAGTCGGACTCGGTCAGCCAGTGGGCCGAAACGCAGAGAATCAGCTGCGGCGCAATGCCCTTGGCCGTCAGCTCCTGGCCCAGCGCCTTCCAGCTCTGGCGCCAGTGCGTGTCCTCGATCACATTCATGGGACTGCCGTGACCCAGAAACATCACCGGCATGCGCGGCGAAGGCTTGAGCTGCTGCAGCAGTTGCTCGGGCAACAAGGAAGAAGAAGTGGAGTTCATGGAAAAAGCCTTCCAGCCCCCGCCGGCGGCCAGCACAAAGGCTGCGCCCAGGGACAAAAGCGTACGTCTACGCATCTCGGTCAATCGAACACGCCCCTAGGGGCGCTTTTTTACAGATAGGGCAAGCTTGCCACAGCGCAACAGAGCACGAAAGCACCGCCACCGCAACAGACTGTCCTGAAAGTGCCAGGGTCAGGGCCCGGCTTGCACTACAACAGCAGTTGCACAAGCACGACTCACCAAACAGGCTCAGGCAAGGGCTTCGCTTCAAGGAAAGCATCCTGATGCCACCCTGGCTTGCACAAGTCCAGACAAGGAATACTCCCACTCATGCCCAGCACCGCCATTCAACCCCTGCAAGGAATTCGCATACTCAGCCTGGCTCTGAACCTGCCCGGCCCCGCCGCACTGTGGCGCTGCGCCGGCATGGGAGCCGATTGCCGCAAGCTCGAGCCTCTGGCCCCCGGCGCAAGCCGCAGCGCCGACCCCATGGACCTCTACTGCCCCGATGCCTACGCGCAGATGCATGACAAGGTGCAGACCCTGCAGGCCGATCTCAAGACCGCCGAAGGCCAGGCCAGTCTGCATGCGCAACTGGCGCAAACCGATGTGCTGCTGACCTCGTTCCGGCCCTCGGCCCTGAGCAAGCTGGGCCTGGGCTGGGAAGCCCTGCAGCAGCGCTACCCCGGGCTGTCGCTGGTGCGCGTGGTCGGCAGCGCAGGCGAGCTGGCCGATGTCCCCGGCCACGATCTCACCTATCAGGCCGAAGCGGGCCTCGTGCACAGCACGGCCCTGCCCCCCAGCCTGTTTGCCGATATGGCGGGGGCGCTGATGGCCAGCGAAGCCGTGCTCCAGGCCGTGCTCGTCAGCAGCCGCAGCGGGCGCGGCATACTGCGCGAGGTCGGCCTGGCCCAGGCGGCGCAGTGGCTGGCCCTGCCCTGGCACTGGGGCCTGACCCAGCCCGCAGGCGATGTCGGCGGCGCCCATGCGGGCTACCGCATCTATCCCTGTGCCGACGGCATCGTGGCCGTGGCCGCGCTGGAGCCTCACTTTGCCCAGCGCCTGTGCGAAGCGGCGGACCTGCCCTTCGGCCACCCAACCGATATGCGCAAGCCCGAGATCCATCAGGGCGTAGCCCGGTTTCTGGCCGCCCGCAGCTGCACGCAACTGATGCAGCTGGCACAGGAGAAGGATATTCCCCTGCACGCCCTGCCCCAAACCTGAAGCCAACCAGAACCTGTTTACGCTCCCCCTCCGCGCTAGGGCTTTCGCGGAATGGGATGCCAGGGGGCGGCCCCCCGCGCGCGATACCGCAGCAATAGTGGTGCTATTGCGAGGATTTGCGCGGCCGGCGAGGCAACGCCACATACCGCCCCTGACCGGGCGTCCGCAAAGGCACTAGCCTGGGCGTTTTTCAAAGGCGTATTTCTCGGTATCCACCTCGCCCTGGCCTTGCAGCGCATAGCGGTCGCCCGCAATGGCTTCGGGCTTGAAGATGTCATCAAGCTCGGCCAGCAGCTCGGCGTCGAGCTTGACGCTGCCGCCGCGAATGTCTTCGTGCAGATGCTCCACGCTGGTGGTGCCGGGCAAGGCGATCACATGCTCGCCCTGGTGCAGCACCCAGGCGATGGCCAGCTCGGCCAGCGTGCAGCCGGCTTTTTCCGCCACGGCCTGCATGGGCGCCAGCAGGCGCAGGTTCTGCGCATAGGCCTCGCCGGCAAAACGCGGCATGGTGGCGCGGATATCGCCCTTGACCAGGTTGTCCACCTGCTGCAGCTTGCCGCTGAAGAAGGCGCGGCCCATGGGACTGAAAGCCACATAGGCAATGCCCAGCTCCTTGCAGGCGGCGAGCGTGCCCAGCTCCGCATTGCGCGACCACAGCGAATATTCGCTTTGCAGCGCGGCAATCGGGTGCTCCTTGTGCGCGCGGCGCAGCGCATCGACGCCCACTTCCGACAGACCCAGAGCGCGAACCTTGCCCTCTTCCTTCAGGCGTGCCATCTCGCCCACCGACTCTTCGATGGGCACGTTCCTGTCCCAGCGATGCAGATAGTAGAGATCGATCACATCGGTGCCCAGGCGCTTGAGACTGTCTTCGCAGTTCTGGCGCAGGGTTTTGGGACGACCGTCGATGACGCGACGCATCACGCCGTCTTCGCCGCGCACGCCCGCCATGCCGCATTTGCTGGCCAGGGTGATGTGGTTGCGATGGGGCTTGAGCACGGGTCCGATCAGCGATTCGCTGGCGCCAAAGCCATAGAGCGCGGCAGTGTCGAACAACGTGACGCCCGCGTCCAGTGCCGCATGCAGCACGGCGTGCGATTGCTCGGTAGAGACGGGGTTGCCGTAGGCATGGCAGAAATTCATGCAGCCCAGCGCGACATTGGCGACGCTGAATGGGCCTAGTGGTCGGTTTTGCACGGATGCTCCTTGAGGATGGCAAAGTTAAGGCATTTATAGCCTATAGCCCATATGAACAGAGCGTTTAAAGCTATAAATTTCAAAGCAAAAACAGCAAAGGCCGGAGCATGCCCCGGCCTTTGTCTGTCTCAATCGATCACCGGGACTTATTCGGCGTTGAGTTGCTGCTCCAGATCGTGCAAGACCTTGTAGCAGTTGAACACCTGCTGCACGCTGGAGT
The DNA here is from genome assembly GCF_053615495.1 of Comamonas sp. HJ-2. Taxonomy (NCBI): domain Bacteria; kingdom Pseudomonadati; phylum Pseudomonadota; class Betaproteobacteria; order Burkholderiales; family Comamonadaceae; genus Comamonas; species Comamonas sp. HJ-2. Next base: position 79,562 of record NZ_JBSIFD010000005.1, read on the forward strand.
TGGGTTCGCGGCCTTCGCGGATGGCGGCGAAGAATTCGCGGTCCTGCAGCTCGATGCCGTTCATGGACACGTCAACCTGAGACACGTCGATCTTTTCTTCCTTGCCGTTGAACAGATCGTCGTAACGGGCCAGGTAGGTGCCGGTGTCGCCGATGTAGCGGAAGAAGGTGCCCAGAGGACCGTCATTGTTGAACGACAGGCTCAGCGTGCAGATCGCGCCGTTGGCGGCCTTGAGCTGGATGCTCATGTCCATGGCGATGCCCAGATCCTTGTGAATCGGGCCTTGCACGGCGTTGGCCTTGACGATGGGGCTGCCGGCCTGGTAGGCGAACAGGTCCACGGTGTGGGCGGCATGGTGCCACAGCAGGTGGTCGGTCCAGCTGCGAGCCTGCCCCAGCGCGTTCATATTGGTGCGGCGGAAAAAGTAGGTTTGCACATCCATCTGCTGGATGTTGAACTCGCCGGCTGCTATCTTCTTGTGCACCCACTGGTGGCTGGGGTTGAAGCGGCGGGTATGACCCACCATGGCCACCAGACCGGTCTGCTTTTGCAGCTCGGCCACTTCCTGGGCGTCCTTCAGGGCATCGGCCAGAGGGATCTCGACCTGCACATGCTTGCCGGCCTTCATGCAGGCAATGGCCTGTTCGGCGTGCATCTGCGTGGGCGTGCACAGGATCACGGCATCGACTTCGGGCAGCGCCAGGCTTTCGGCCAGATCGGTTGCCACATGCTTGATGCCGTATTTATCGGCCACTTCCTTGGTCTGGTCAAAACGGCGACCGACCAGGGAGACGACTTCCACGCCGTCGATGTTCTTGATGCCGTCCAGGTGCTTGATGCCGAAGGCACCTGCGCCAGCCAGCGCTACTTTGATGGTCTTGCTCATGATTGGGATCTCCGTAGAGCCGCCTCAAGGAGGCGAAGCCCCCCCCACAGGGGGCAGTGAATACGCGAAGCAGCGAACGTGGTGAAACGTTTACTGATTCTCGAGGATCAGATGGCCCACTGCGGTGTTCGATGCGGGCACATGGTAGAAGCGGTGCGCCACCTTGGGCAGCGGTGCGGGGCCGTCCACATCGGACATGGCGCCGCGCGCGATCAGCCACATCACCAGCTCGATGCCTTCCGAGCCGGCTTCGCGCACATAGTCGATATGCGGCATCTGCGCCAGACCGTGGGGGTTCTCGATCAGCAGATCCAGGAACTGGTTGTCCCATTCCTTGTTGATCAGGCCCGCGCGCGCGCCCTGCAGCTGGTGGCTCATGCCGCCCGTGCCCCAGATATGGACGTTGATGTCCTGGTCGTAGCTCTCCACGGCCTTGCGGATGGCGCGGCCCAGGTTGAAGCAGCGCTGGCCGGTGGGCACGGGATACTGCACCACGTTCACGGCGAAGGGGATCACCGGGCAGGGCCAGGAGCCGGTCTTGGGGTCCTGCTCGCCGCACATCAGCGACAGCGGCACCGTGAGGCCGTGGTCCACGTCCATCTTGTTGACGATGGTCAGGTCGAAGTCCTGCTGGATCACGGACTGGGCAATGTGGCTGGCCAGATCGGGATGGCCGACCACCTTGGGCACGGGGCGCGGGCCCCAGCCTTCGTCGGCGGGCTGGAATTCCGCAGCCGTGCCGATGGCGAAGGTGGGAATGCAGTCCAGGCTGAAGGCCGTGGCGTGGTCGTTGTAGACCAGGAAGATCACATCGGGCTTGTTGTCCTTCATCCACTGGCGCGAGAAGTCATAGCCCTTGAACAGGGGCGCCCAATAGGCTTCCTGGGTCTTGCCCATGTCCATGGCGGCGCCGATGGCTGGCACGTGCGAGGTGAAAACGGATGCGGTGATGCGTGCCATGTCTTAGTTGCCTTCCTTGTTCTGGTTGCCTGCGCTGCCCTGGGGCTGATGGTGCGCCTGCGCATCACCGTCCTCGCCCACATAGCGATTGCCATCGGCAGAGCGGCCGCCGCCCATCATCATGGCGCGGTACTCTTCTTCGGTCATGCCGGTCATGGAGCCCGCCATCTGCTGGAAGCTCTTGCCGTCGGTGGCACCGATCTTGGCCAGGAAGTAGATATTGCCGCCGGTGCGCATGCACCAGTTCAGATCGCGCGCCAGCACGGCCTGCTTCTGCTCCTCGGTCATCGCCCACTCGTCCAGATAGGCTCGCTCGTTGGCGCGGAAGCGCTCGCGGTTCTCGGCCTTCATCAGGCTCATGCAGAACTGGTTGAGCCAGTAGCCCTTGCGGGACTGCTCGGCATCGAAAATGATGGTGCCGGGCACGTCCAGATACGGTTTTTCCAAAGCCATAAATTCTCCTCGTTACGGATGGCGCAGCCCATGCGACAAGGCTGCGGCCTGTTTCCGGGTGTATGTGTCGCCGGAACTCCGTCAGACCTCTTCGGGCCAGTACAGACGCATGGGGTTGTCCACCAGCAGCTTTTGCTGCAACTCTGCGGTGGGAGCGATATGAGGAATGAAGTCCACCAGCAGGCCGTCGTCGGGCATGTGGTCCTTCAGGTTGGGGTGCGGCCAGTCCGTGCCCCAGAGCACGCGCTCGGGGAACTCCTCGACCACGCGGCGCGCGAACGGCACCACGTCCTGGTAGGCATTCTGCTCACCATGAAGCGCCTTGGGGCCGGAGACGGACAGGCGCTCGGGGCAGGACACCTTGCTCCAGACATTCTTGTGCTCGCGCATGAACTTCAAGAACAGGGCGAACTCCTCGCTGTCCACGCCCTTGGTCACGTCGGGGCGGCCCATGTGGTCAACCACCACGGTGGTGGGCAGCGCGGTGAAGAAGTCCCACAGCTCGGGCAGATCCACGGCTTCGAAATAGATCACCACATGCCAGCCCAGCTTGGCGATGCGACCGGCGATCTCCATCAGCTCGTCCTTGGGCGTGAAGTCCACCAGACGCTTGACGAAGTTGAAACGCACGCCGCGCACGCCGGCGTCGTGCAGCTCCTGCAGTTCGGCATCGCTGATGGAGCGCTTGACCGTGGCCACGCCACGGGCCTTGCCGCCCGAGGACTTGCAGGCATCGACCATGGCGCGGTTGTCCGCACCGTGGCAGGTGGCCTGCACCACCACATTGCGCGCAAAACCCAGATGGTCGCGCAGCGCATACAGCTGGGCCTTGCTGGCGTCGCAGGGGGTGTACTTGCGCTCGGGGGCGAAGGGGAACTCGTTGCCGGGACCGAACACATGGCAGTGCGCATCCACAGCGCCGGCAGGCAGCTTGAACTGGGGCTTGCTGGGGTTGGCATACCAGTCCAGCCAGCCGGGGGTTTTTTCAAAGGCGCTCATCTGTTTGCTCCTCAATTGTTGATTGCACCGTGCGCTGCGCACTTCCCACCATCCATGAAACTGGCGCTGCCACATCTCAGAGACACCGAGGAAGGGCCGCCCCGCACCGAGGGTGTCGTCCCCTTCCCGCGCAGCGAGAGAGGGGGAAGCGGCGCAGCCGCTCAGGGGGTGTTAATCCACATAGCGCAAGCCGGCCTTTTCCAGGGGCTCGCGCATCTTGTACATATCCAGGCCCAGGACGCCCGAAGCCAGCTTGGCGCGCTTTTCGCCTTCGAAGCTTTCGCGCTTCTGGGCAGCGGCCAGCACCTCCACGGCACGGGCAGCGGGCACGCAGACCACGCCGTCGTCGTCGGCCACGATCACGTCACCGGGCGTGACCAGCATGCCGGCACAGACGATGGGGATGTTGACCGAGCCCAGGGTGGCCTTGATCGTGCCCTTGGAAGAGATGGCCTTGCTCCAGACCGGGAAGTCCATCTCCTGCAGCGTCTTCACGTCACGCACGCCGGCGTCGATGATCAGCGCACGTGCGCCACGCGCCTGGAAGCTGGTGGCCAGCAGATCGCCGAAGTAGCCGTCGGAGCACTCGGCGGTGACGGCAGCAACCACGATATCGCCGGGCTGAATCTGCTCGGCAGCCACATGCATCATCCAGTTGTCGCCGGGCTGCAGCAGCACGGTGACGGCGGTGCCGGAGACCTGCTTGCCGGCGTAGATGGGGCGCATATAGGGCTTGAGCAGGCCGACGCGGCCCATGGCCTCGTGCACGGTGGCGGAGCCCAGGGCGGCCAGGCCGTCAGCAGCAGCGCGGTCGGCGCGCTGGATATTGCGGTAGACAACTCCCAGTTCGTACATGGAAATACCTCTTTGCTTTGACGTTATTGAATCCAAAAAGTGAGCTGGTAGCGCTTGTCATTCATCAGATTTGAATAGTTTTCTTATTGAAAACCTTTCATACCGTACGCCAGCAGCTCTCTTCTTTGAGAAGTTACAGACCCTTGGCCTTGAGCGCCTTGTCCAGACGCGTGAACACGCGGCGGGCATTGCCTTCGTAAACGGCGTGCTTTTCATCGGCCGTCAGGTTCTGCGTGGCTTCGATGTAGCGCTTGGTGTCGTCGTAGTAGTGACCGGTCTGCGGATCGATGCCGCGCACGGCGCCGATCATTTCGCTGGCGAACAGGATGTTCTTGGTGGGAATCACTTCCGTCAGCAGGTTGATGCCCGGCTGGTGGTAAACGCAGGTGTCGAAGTAGATGTTGTTGAGCAGATGCTCTTCCAGCAGCGGCTTCTTCATCTCCTGCGCCAGACCGCGGAAACGGCCCCAGTGGTAAGGCACGGCTCCGCCGCCATGGGGAATCAGGAACTTCAGGGTCGGGAAGTCCTTGAACAGATCCGAAGTCAGGCACTGCATGAAGGCCGTGGTGTCGGCATTCAGATAGTGGCTGCCCGTGGTGTGGAAGCAGCTATTGCAGCTGGTGGAGACGTGGATCATCGCGGGGATGTCGTACTCCACCATCTTTTCGTAGATGGGGTACCAGCTCTTGTCGGACAGCGGGGGCGAAGTCCAGTGACCGCCCGAGGGATCGGGGTTCAGGTTCAGGCCCACGTTGCCGTATTGCTCCACGCACTTGACCAGCTCGGGAATGCAGGTCGCAGGGTCCACGCCGGGCGACTGGGGCAGCATGGCGGCGGGAATGAAGTGATCGGGGAACAGCTCGCTGACGCGGAAGCACAGCTCGTTGCAGATGGCGGCCCAGGTGCTGGAGGTCTGGAAGTCACCGATGTGGTGCGCCATGAACGAGGCACGGGGGCTGAAGATGGTCAGATCGGAACCACGTTCCTTCATCAGGCGCAGCTGATTGGTTTCGATGGTCTCGCGGATTTCATCGTCGCTGATCTTCAGATCGGCCACCGACGGGGTCTTGCTCGGGTCCTTGAGGCCGGCGATCTGCAGATCGCGCCATGCGCCCAGAGCCGCAGGCGCCGTGGTGTAGTGACCGTGTACGTCAATGATCATCTTCAAGCTCCGTTAAAAAATAATTCGTCTATCAAAAAGTTCAGTGCGCGCCGCCCAGGCCCAGCATGGAGGTGCGCGGTGCGCCGCCGGCATAGCGGTTCTTGACCAGCAGCGCCAGCGCGGCGATGACACCGGGAATGGCAACCACCATGAAGACCTGCGGCAGCTCCAGGTGACGGCGCGACAGCTCGGCCACCAGGAAAGAGCCTGCAATGCCGCCAAAGCGGCCGATGCCCAGCATCCAGGACACGCCACTGGCGCGGCATTCCGTGGGGTAGTACTCGGCAGCCAGCGCCTGCATGGACGACTGTGCCGCATTCATCAGCAAACCGGCAATGAATACCGAAGCCACCAGCATGCCCACGCCACCTCCGAGCACCTGGCCGATGAAGGCCACGCCCAGGCTGGTCAGGAAGTAGCCCGTCGCGATGATCAGATTGGCATTCCAGCGGTCCATCAAAAGGCCGACGAAGATCGCGCCCACGCCGCCGAGCTGGAACAGCGCGGCAATCACGGCTGCCTGGCTGGCGGGCACGCCTGCTTCCTTGAACAGCACAGGCATCCAGTTGACCAGGCCATAGACGATCACCAGGCCCATGAAATACGTCACCCACAGGGCCAGCGTGCCGACCAGATATTTCTGCGAGAACACCAGACGCAGGCCCTGAGGACCTTGCTGTGCCTGGGCAGCCGCCTCGCCGCCGTCGTTCAGCACAAAACGCGCTGCATTGCGGGTGCCGGCGGCGATGCGCACCATCACCTTGCGCACGCGGTCGGCCGAGTAGTTCTTGAGCACCATGAAGCGCACCGACTCGGGCAGCATCACGATCATCAGCACGGCCAGGATCAGGGGCACCACGCCGCCCACGATCAGCAGGCTGCGCCAGCCGAAATGCGGAATCATCCAGGCCGCGATAAAGCCGCCGAAGGCCGAGCCGATGGGGAAGCCGCAGAACATGCAGTTGGTGATGAAGGAACGCTTGCTGTCAGGGCAGTATTCGTTCATCAGCGTGATGGCGTTGGGCATGGCCGCGCCAAGACCCAGGCCGGTGATGAAGCGCCAGATGGTCAGGCCTTGCAGATCGTGCACCAGACCGGAAGCAATCGATGCACCGCCCATCACCACCGAGGCGATGATCAGCACGGTCTTGCGGCCCACGCGGTCCGCCAGCGGACCCGCGCCCAGCGCGCCGAACGCCAGGCCGAACAGGGCCGCGCTCAGCACCGGGCCCAGATGGGACTTGTCGATGCCCCATTCGCCGAGCAGCGAAGGCGCGATGAAGCCGATGGCGGCGGTATCAAAACCGTCGAGCAGAACAATCAAAAAACAGAGGAAGAAAATCCCCCACTGGAAGCGTGAAAACGGGCTCTCGTTGAGCACGGTCTGCACATTGACGACCGCCGGGCCGGTGCTCTGTTTGCTAGTTTGCGAAGTCATATTTGGAATCTCAGTTGCCTCTCTTTGTCGCCTCTATCTCCTGTCTCGCGGCTGGCGCCAAAGCCTCAAAGGCATCTGGTACGTCCGTCACGAAAGGGCTATGACTGCCCTTTTGCTGGATGGGGTGTCAGTGCCAGGCCCCCGCCTGGACACGAATCAATTCAAGCGGGCTCCATGCCCTGGCGGCGCTTGGCCGCTTCGGCTTCAGGCGCAGCCATGAAGGCCAGCAGACGCTGCACGGCATCCGCATGTGCCGAGCCCGTCACAACGCCGGCAGAAAACACCGTATCGATGGCAATCGCGGCAGGCAGGCCGCCCACGATCTGTATGCCCGCAACATGGATCAGCTCGCTCAGCTGCTGAAAGCCCAGCGCCACTTCGCCCGAAGCAATCATGGAGCCCACGGGAACGCCGGGCCGGGCCTGCACGATGCGGGCCTTGATCTCGTCGGCAATGCCCCAACGCTCGAACAGCTTTTGCAGCGCCACACCGCTGGGGCCGGTGGAATAGCCAATGCTGGGCGCGGCCAGCACGGCAGCGCGCACGGCCTCTTCGGAGCCGATATCGGGCAGGGCTGCAGCAGCAGGCACGGCCACGGCGGTACTGGAGAGCACCAGGTCCACCTTGCTGCCTGCAACCACACGGCCGGCGGCCTGCAGCTTGTCGATGGCGTTGGAAGCCAGGAAGACCACATCAAAGGCCTCTTCACCGGACTGCACACGCTGCGCGGCATCCACACCACCCACGGATTCGATCTGCACCGGCTCGCCGCCCTGGGCCTGCCAGGCTGCAACCAGATCCGCGAGGACCTGGCGGGTTGCCATGGAAGAAATGCCTTTGAGTGCTGCGCTCATGCCGGAAGACTCCTGAAGTGGATGCCATGGCTGCCCCGCAATCCCGAATGCCGAGTCCCGGCCATCGAGGCCTTTCGAGCCACTCCCGTCACGCTGCGGGCAGACTGCACCGGCAGGACGAGGCGCTCGACAGGGCGTGCATCAGGGCAACCATCTAGTCAAAACGAATGAGACTATTGTCGGCAGCCCTGCCCCCTCCCACTAGGCAAGCCCTCCGCTAGCAGCTATGCCGCAAAGGCATAGCAAAGTGCTTGCTCATAACACGTATAAATACCTACAAACCAAGCATGAAGCCAATAAAAATAAAAGGCCGGTTGCTATTTTTTCAATAGCAATCAGCCTTCATTGCTGTGCATAAGCAACAGTGAATTTAGTGGTTAACCCCTAATTTAGTCGTCATGGCGTCCATGCCCACGCCCGTGACCATGACCATGACCACGCCCCCGGTCATCGCGATCATGCCTGTCCCAGTCACGTCGATCGCGGCGATCGTCTCTGTCCCAGTGCCTATGATCCCGGCGGTCGTCATGCCAGTCGCGTCGCTCGTGGTGGTGGCGCGGCGGAGGTCCTGCACGCCAATGGGGTGGCGGATTGCGCAGGAAATAGACCGGCTGGCCGCAGGCGTGATAGCGGCCGCAGTAGCTGCGCCAGTTGCGCGAATGGCCGGGCGGCACCCACATATAGATGGGCTGCACCTGCGGCACTACCGGGCCGCCCCACATCGGCTGGGCATACAGCAGCGGCGGTGGTGCATTACCGATATTGACCTGACCGTAAACCCCGGGCGCCAGCTGCCCTGAGATGGAGCCGCTGATATAGGCCTGTGCCTGGGCGGCACCCGCTGCGCAAACCAGCGCCAAGGCTGCCAGGCTGCGGATGAGTGAAGTGCGATTGGACATATGTCTCCATGCTCGATATAGATCACCGTGGGCCGGCGAGATCGCGCTTCGTCCCGGAAACGCTTCAGTCCTTAACGCGCCAGAGCCACTTTCGGCTGACCAGAATCGACAGCAAAGATGGATTACCAAAATTCAGACCAGCCATCGCCAGATCACATACCGCAGCCCGTGCCTGTTTATCGAGGCCGATAATAGATTCCTGCCAAACAGGATATCAAAACACCTCCGCTCTAGCCCAAACTCGGCAAGAGCAGTGCAGCACTGCGGTGACTGCAAGTTAACCTACAGCCATGAACTCCACCACATCCACTAGTACTTCCTCCCCCGCGACCCCGCGCCTGACTTCTCTCTCTCACGGCGGCGGCTGCGGCTGCAAGATTGCACCCGGCGTGCTGTCGGAGTTGCTGGCCAAAAGCAATCTGCCCAAGCAGTTTTTTCCTGACCTGCTGGTAGGCACAGAGACCGCAGACGACGCGGCCGTTTACAAGATCAATGACGAGCAGGCCATCGTGGCGACGACGGACTTTTTCATGCCCATCGTTGACGACCCCTATGACTTTGGCCGCATTGCCGCCACCAACGCGCTGTCCGATATCTATGCCATGGGCGGCACGCCCCTGATGGCACTGGCCATTGTTGGCATGCCCATCAATGTGCTGCCGCACGATGTGATTGCCAAGATTCTGGAAGGCGGCGAATCGGTCTGCCGCGATGCAGGCATTCCTCTGGCGGGCGGCCACTCGATTGATTCGGTGGAGCCCATCTACGGCCTGGTCGGCATCGGTATCGTCAACCCCAAGCAGATGAAGCGCAATGCCGATGCCAAGGACGGCGATGTGCTGATTCTGGGCAAGCCCCTGGGCGTGGGCATTCTCTCGGCGGCGCTCAAGAAGAATCTGCTGGACGATGCAGGCTACCGCGCCATGGTGGATGCAACCACCAAGCTCAACCGCCCCGGCGCCGAGCTTGCCAAGCTCGAGGGCGTGCACGCGCTGACCGACGTGACCGGTTTTGGCCTGCTGGGCCACGGCCTGGAACTGGCCCGTGGCGCCCAGCTCAGCGCACGCATTGAAAGCGCCAAGCTGCCCGTGCTGCCCGGTGTTCAGGCGCTTGCAGAGCAAGGCATTTTCACGGGCGCATCGGGGCGCAACTGGGCATCCTATGGCGAGCACATCCAGTTGGCATCGACCGTGACAGATGCCCAGAAAGCGCTGCTGACCGACCCTCAGACCTCTGGCGGCCTGCTTGTTTCCTGTGCGGCAGATGCTGTCCAGCAGGTGCTCAAGGTCTTTGCCGACAGCGGCTTTGGCGATGCTGCAGTGATTGGCCGCATGGAGGCAGGCTCGCCCAAGGTCTTTGTGGACTGAGCGCACCAGGCAATCGAGAAGGAGCGCAGCCCTGCTCTCCTTTCACCACAGAATGCAAAACGCCCGGTTTGAACCGGGCGTTTTGCATATGAGCGTCAGATACTGACTCTGGGCTTCTAAGCCTCTCCCACGACCTCGGCCGTGGTGCGGCGGTCGATCTTGCGGCTCAGCACCACCGAGGTATAGGTCTGCTGGATGCCGTCGATCAGGCCGATACGATCGAGCAGCGCATCCAGTTTCTCATTGCTCTCGCAGCGCACAAACACCATGTAGTCGTACTGTCCGCTGACGGCCGACACCTCTTCCACCTCGGTGAAGCGGTTGAGCGCCTGCATCACCGAAGTTGCTGTCTTGGGCTGAACACGGATACCGCAATAGGCGCGCACGGCAGACTGCTCCATGCGCGAGCCAAGGCGAACGCCATAGCCGGCGATCACGCCCTCCTGCTCCAGCTTGGCGATGCGAGCAACCACCGTGGTCCGAGCCAGATTCATCTGCCGAGCCAAATGCGCGGTCGAGGCACGCGCATTGGTCTGCAGCAGGCGCAGCAGCTGGCGGTCCGTTTCATCCAGTCGATATTCCATACCTTGTCTATCCAAATCTTGCCGTGCACTTACGCAAACGCTGCGTTAAACACAAACCCCAAGAACTCTCTGCCACCACCTGCAGCCATGCATTGCGCCAATCGGCTTCTGTTGCTGTTCGACCTCAGCCAAACGCGCGGAGCGAACCTCAGCGACACCCAACAGCCGATCATTGTGTCAGCTAACCCAGCCTGGTAGTGAGCTTGTCTTTTCAGATGGCAAATATGTATACATTTGTTTCAATCAGGCAAGATATATCAACATATTTGCACTTGCCTGCGCTTGTGACCAGGGCAAGGCGCACTGCGGTACGTCAGAGTGACTCCGGCCGAGACCAGGCCTCTGTCGTGGGCGAGCGGTCAAGCTCGCTCACAAGGACCCAAGTGCGCTCACCGAGTAACAGCGACACAAAAGAGCGAAGAGTCTAATGGTTGTTTTCCCGCGCTCATCGATGCCACTGACGATACGGCGAAAACACTCGGTAAGTTTGGCTGGTTTGCCGCAAATATCTGCAAAAGGTAAGTGCTTACCCTAGGTTATCCCTTGGCCTGGTACGTCGATTTCAGCAATGCCTGAGCCCACCAGACGGCAAGCAACCGCCAATCACCGACAACTGCGCCTTGTGCTGCCCGGCAAGGCTTGATGCGCATAGCGCAACCTGAGTGCCCCAATTGCGCATGACTGAAAGCTTTGGGCTCGCTTGCATGCGCCCCAAGCTCACAAACAAAAAACCCTGCTCATTGCAATGAGCAGGGTTTTGGATTTTGGCAGGGGAGGAAGGATTCGAACCTTCGCATGCTGGAATCAAAATCCAGTGCCTTAACCAGCTTGGCGACTCCCCTACGATGGAACGAATTCTACAACGACTTTTCGCTATAAATTTCGAAGTAGTCCAAAAATGTGCAATTGCACATGGAATAGGTTTGCAGCCTTTCTGGCGTCAAGCCAGCTCAGTCGCTGGCTGCCTATTCCACGACGACAGCCGTGCCGCTGGCCGAGACCATGAGCATGCCATTGCCCTGACCCAGCACCTCGAAATCAAGGTCCACGCCAACCACCGCATTGGCTCCCGCCTCCGCAGCGCGTTGCTCCAGTTCCTTGAGGGCAATTTCACGCGCTTTTTGCAGCTCGCGTTCGTAGGTTCCAGAACGCCCGCCCACGATGTCGCGAATTCCGGCAAAGAAGTCCTTGAACACATTGGCGCCCAGAATGGCCTCGCCCGCCACCACGCCGCAATAACGGGTGATGCGCTTGCCTTCGATGGAGGGAGTGGTTGTGACGATCATGCTTTGCTTTCTTAAAAATCAGCGCAAGGAGACAGGCAGCCATACGCTCTGGTCATAGCGCTGCGCGTGGCAAAGGCAGATACAGGCCTGACCTTGCCGCAGGCGCCGAGTCATCCGGTCGGATCAGTATATGCGTGCAATCCGCGCTGTTATCAAGACGATGGCGACGGCATCCATCGGCGCTCAGGACTTTTCATGACTGACTCCAAACTGGTCTGGCGGCGCAGACCAGCCTCCACCATGCAGCGCATGGATGCAGGTCAAATCAGAAGTCAGGCCGCCCCATCAAGGGCAAGACGCCATCAAAAATCATGCATCGGGCAATAGCAGCTTCTGCATGCCTTGCACGGCATCGCGCAGAAAGCTCCAGGTCGTGGCTATGCGCGGAATCTGGCGCGACTCCACGGGCATGCTCATCCAGAAGGTGCGTGTGAAACAAGCCTGCTCGGGTAGCACGCGGCTCAGTATCGGGTCCTTGTCGGCCACAAATGCCGGCAGCACGGCCAGACCGGCACCGGCACGCACGGCCTCGTATTGAGCGGTAATGCTAGTGCTGCGCAGCGCAAAACGCTCGGGCCGGTGCAAGGTATCCAGCAATTGCAGCTCGCGCGTGAACAGCAGATCGTCCACATAGTGCACAAAGCTGTGATGGCGCAGATCCTCGGTTCTGGCCACCAATGGCTTGCGCGCCAGGTATTCACGCTGGCCGTACAGATAGAGCCGGTAGTCGGTCAGCTTGGTGACGACAACCGAGCCGCGCTTGGGCCGCTCCAGCGAGATGACGATATCGGCCTCGCGGCTGGACAAATGCAGCATGCGCGGCAGCGCCAGCAGGTCCACGCTGAGCAGCGGATAGCGCAACGTGAGCCTGGCGAGCTCGGAGGCCAGCATCTGCGTGCCAAAGCCTTCGGTGGCCCCCACCCGCACCAGCCCGGCCAGCCCTTCGGCAGTCGCTGCATGCGCCAGGGGCCCCCGCTCCAGCCCGTCGACCGCGCTTTGCATGGTGTTGGTCACTTCTTGCAACTGCCGCCCAGCCTCGGTCAGCCGCCACTGCCCGCCTTCGCGCGCAAACAGTACGGCACCGAGCTGCTTTTCCAGCGCCTGAATGCGCCGCGACACCGTGGTGTGCTCGACTCCCATGCGTCGCGCAGCCGCCGCCATGCTGCCGCTGCGCGCCAGTTCGCCAAAAAAACGCAGATGGTCCCAGTCCAATGTCTTTCCTTGCGATCCGTGGTTCAGTCGTTCACGCTGCCCTGCATCTTGCCCGTAAGGCCCTTAACCGCCTTGACGGCAGCACTGCGCTTGCGCTCAGCACTGCGCTGGGCCACCGCGCTCGGGGCGCGCGCGAACTCGTCGTTCTCGTGAATCAGCAGCGACAGCATTTCCATGAACTGCGCCCGTTTGTCGTCAGGAAGAGGCTCCAGCATGCGACGCTGAGCGCGCAGCACCGAAGGCTCGGCGGCCACCAGCAGGCCGCGCCCCTCTTCGGTCAGGCTCAGCAAACGCACACGCCGATCTGCAGGGCTGGCGTTGCGCGCCATCAGGCCGCGTGCTTCCAGGCGGTCGATCACGCTGCCTATGGTGGAGGTGTCGAAGCCGATATTGCGTGCCAGCGTGCGCTGGTCGATGCCCGGCTGACGCAGCACGGCCGACAGGGCCGCGTACTGCACGGGCGTCACGCCGAATTCCTCGGTTTCTTCCATGAACACGGCTACGGCAATCTGCTGCAGCCTGCGGATGTGGTAGCCGGGATAGTTTTCTAGTTCTGCGGGTTGGTATTGCATGTCTTGGGTGGCCGAAGCCGAGCCCGCCCTGCCATGCGGCAGTTGAAGGGCCATGACTGAAAGACCCCGATATTCGCACGACTGCCGCCCCGATTCGAGCCAGGCCTGCTACCGGGTTTAACCCAATCATCGCTGATGCAGATCAACATTATGCTAATCATCAGTGTGCTGTTTATTTAATTCGCAGCCTCTCTTTGACCCCATTTCAGGCCACAAGCCACCAGACCCGGCAGCAACGCACTGCCCGGCAGATACCAAAGAAAGAGACAAACCATGAGCCTTGCGCAAGCCCAGCCCTCACCGGTCAAGCTCACGGCCCGCGACGCCCCCGGCCAACCCGAGCCCACAGCTGCGCTTGCGCAGCTGTACCGAGGCTTCGAGCAGGAAATGCTGGTGCCGCTGTGGACCGAGATCGGCGGCCTGATGCCTGCCCACCCCAAAAGCCAGGCCGCCGCCCATCTGTGGCGTTGGGAGAATCTGCTCAAGCTGGCTGATGAAGCCGGTCGCATCGTCCCCGTGGGCCGGGGCGGCGAGCGCCGGGCGATTGCCCTGGCCAATCCGGCGCTGGGCGGCCGCCCGTTTGCCACGCCCACGCTGTGGGCTGCCATCCAGTACCTGATGCCCGGCGAAGATGCGCCCGAGCACCGCCACACCCAGCATGCCTTCCGCTTTGTGGTCGAAGGAGAAGGCGTGTGGACCGTGGTCAACGGCGACTCGATCCGCATGTCGCGCGGCGACTTTCTACCCCAGGGCGGCTGGAACTGGCACGCCCACCACAATGCGGCCAGCCAGCCCATGGCCTGGATAGACGGGCTGGATATTCCGTTTGCCTACTACACCGAGTCCCAGTTCTTCGAGCATGGCCGCCTGCATCTGGACCCCGAGGAGCGTGCCACGCCCGAGTTCTCGCGCTCCGAGCGCCTCTGGGGCCATCCCGGGCTGAGCCCTGTGGCGCATCTGCAGAACAGCCCGAGCACGCCTTTGCTGGCCTACCGCTGGGTGGACACCGACCGCGCGCTGACCGAGCAACTGGCGCTCGAAGCCGAAGGCTGCGCCGCCACGATCAGCCCAGGCCATGCCGCCGTGCGCTACACCAACCCCAGCAATGGCCGCGACGTGCTGCCCACCATTCGCTGCGAAATGCACCGCGTGGCTTGCGGCGCCAGCACCCGACCAAAGCGCGAAGTGGGCTCTGCCGTCTTCCAGGTCTTCGACGGCCAGGGAACGGTGACCGTGGGCGAGCGCCAATGGCAGGTGCGGCGCGGCGACATGTTTGTCGTGCCCTCCTGGCAGCTGTTCAGCGCGCAATGCGATGCCGACCAGGCGCAGCTGGATCTGTTCCGTTTTGCCGATACCCCGATTTTCGAGGCCGTCCACGCGTACAGGGTGGATACCCCCTGAGCCGCTTCGCGTCTTCCCCCTCAAGGGGGAGACAGCCTTTGCTGCGGGGCCGCCAAGGCCCTTGCCGGCTGTCTCACACATGGAACGCGTCTTTTTCAAGTACCTAGTCACCGATACCCATCAGGAATCACACATGACCCAAGCCAACTATCTCTGGGCGCCATCCCCCGTGCAATCCCTGCCCGTGCGCGGCAGTGAGCAGCGCCTGCCCGTCAACCGCCTGTTCTTTGTGGGCCGTAACTACCACGCCCATGCGCTGGAGATGGGCCGCCCCGTGGACAAAAGCACAGAGCGCCCCTTTTATTTCACCAAGGCCCCGCAGACGCTGACCGAATCGGGCGCCACCGTGGCCTATCCACCCGAGACCAGCAACTACCACTTCGAGATGGAGCTGGTCGTGGCCATCGGCAAAGCGGGCTTTCGCATTCCTGCCGACCAAGCCCATGAGCACATCTACGGCTATGCCTGCGGCCTCGATATGACGCGCCGCGATCTGCAGCTGGTGGCACGCGACAAGGGCCGTCCCTGGGATCTGGGCAAGGATGTGGAGCAGTCCTCCGTCGCCGGTGAAGTCGTGCCCATGGCCGGCAAGGTGATCGAGTCCGGCCTCATCGAGCTGAGCGTCAACGGTCAGGTCAAACAGCAGTCCGATGTGAACAAGCTGATCTGGAACATCCGAGAAATCATTGCCGACCTGTCGCTGTTCTATCACCTGCAAGCCGGTGATCTGATCTACACGGGCACGCCCGAGGGCGTGGGTGCCGTGCTACCCGGCGACCGGATCACAGGTCGTGTGGAAGGCGTGGGCGAGATTGCCCTGAACGTGGGCCAGCCCGAGTAAAGCGCGCAGACCATGAAGCTCTACAGTTTTTTTCGCAGCGGCACCTCGCACCGTCTGCGCATCGCCCTCAATCTCAAGGGCCTCACGCCCGACTACCTCCCTGTCGATCTGCGTGTGGACGAGCAGGCCGAAGCGCCATTCAAGCGCATCAACCCTCAAGGCCTGGTGCCCGCGCTGACGCTGGACAGCGGCGAGACGCTGATCCAGTCGCCGGCCATCATCGAATGGCTGGAAGAGCGCTACCCCGAGCCTGCGCTGCTGCCTGCCGACCCCGAGGCCCGCGCCCATGTGCGCGCCCTGGCGGCCATCGTGGGCTGTGATGTGCACCCCATCAACAACCGCCGCATCCTGCAGACCCTGCGCCAGCAGTTCGGTGCCGACGAGGCCGGCATCAACGCCTGGTGCACCACCTGGATCACGGCCGGCTTTGACGCCGTCGAAGCCTTGCTGGCACAGGACGACACACGCGGCAGCTTCTGCTTCGGCAAGGCTCCCGGCCTGGCCGATGTCTATCTGATTCCGCAGGTCGAAAGCGCACGCCGCTTTGGCGTGGATCTGGCCCGCTGGCCGCTGATCAGCGCTGTCGATGCGGCTTGCAGCGCCCTGCCCGCCTTTGCCCAGGCAGCGCCTCTGGCCCAGCCCGACGCTCCGCAATAGACCCGTCCCCTGCGGCCGCGCCCGGACGCGGCTGCCCAGCAACGCTTTGCAGTCCCTAAAAAACACCCACCGGAGACAAACTGTGAAATACGAGCAAAATCAGCACCAAAGCCAATCCATAACTACACAAACAGCTATCAAAACAATAGCTTCCGCAGCGGCGCTGCTGGTCGCAGCCGGCCAGGCGCTGGCCCAGGGTGATGCCTCCAGCTATCCCAACCGCCCGGTGACCGTGGTCACTGCCTTTGCCGTGGGCAGCGGCCCCGATGCCGTGCTGCGCATCGTTGGCGAAAAGCTGGCCCAGCGCTGGAAGCAAGGCGTGACCGTGGACAACCGCCCCGGTGGCGGCGGCTTTGTCGCCATCGAGTACGCGCGCCGCGCCAAGCCCGACGGCTATACCCTGCTGCAACTGGACAGCGAACATATCTCGGCCCTGCCCTATCTCTACAAGAACAAGAACTTCAACACGCTGAGCCACTTCGACCCCGTGGCCCCGCTGTTCCTGACCCCTTTCTTTGTGGCCGTCCCCACGAATTCGCCATGGAAGAACATGGGCGACCTGATCAAGTCCGCCAAGGCCGAGCCCGGCAAGATCAGCTACGGCTCCTGGGGCGTGGGCAGCCCCGGCCATCTGGGCGGCGAATGGCTGGACTATCTGACGGGCAGCAAGATGACCCATGTGCCTTACCGCGAGGTCAGCCAGCTGTTCACCTCGGTCGCCAACGGCGACCCAAGCTGGAGCTTTGCCAGCCTGCCCTCCAGCCAGGGCATCTACAAAAGCGGCAAGATCCGCTATCTGGCCGTGGCCGCGCCCAAGCGCATCGCGCAAATGCCCGACGTGCCGACGGTCGCCGAAGCCGGCGGCCCCGCCGAGCTGGATGTGAACTCCTTTGTCTCCCTGCTCAGCCCCAAGGGCGTGGACGCCGCCGTGCGCGACAAGATCCGCAGCGATGTGGTGGCCGTGCTGCAGGACCCGCAGGTCCGCGAGAAGTTCTCCACCTTCGCCTTCCAGCCCATGAGCTTCACCGTGCCCGAGATGCAGCAATTTGCCAAGAAGAAGTCCGAGCAATACAAGCTGCTCATTGAAAAAGCCCAGATCAGCCTCGACTGAGAGCCGGCTGCGGCCATCCCAAAAGCGCGGCCCGGACACATCCCCCCAACCCTCAAAAGCCCCGTCAGCATTGGCTGAATGGGGCTTTTTTGCCTACCGCACCGACACTGGGCAACAGCTGCGGCGCATGGCCGTCAGTTCTCGACCCCGTTGCAGCTCAGCTCCAGCAGGCCTGCAAAAATGCTAGCAAGCCGGGGTTACACTTATTGCGAGGCGCTCCCACGGACTTGCATCCAGACTCTGGAGCGCCCCATGCCAAGAAGCTGCAGCCGATTTGCGAGAGGCCCGCTCTCAAGGCAGCTTCCCGCCCAGGCCGCAGCGCCGGGCTTCCTTCTGTTTTCACGTGACTCCACGCGATTCAGACCCTTTAAATCGTTATAAAAAGATGAACAATTCCATCAAGACTGCCATCGCTTTTTTGCTGCTGCCGCTGGCCGCAGCTTCGCAGGCGGCCGAGCCGCCTTCGCCCATTGCTGCTGCCGAGTTGTATATCCGCACCCTGGTCAATCACGACGAGCAGGCCATCAGCCAACTCAATGACTATCTGCGTCCGGACCGCCTGCGCTCGGGCCGCAGCGCGGACTACGCCAACGCCGCCGAACTCAAGCAAGCCGATAAGGACTTCCCGCGCGAAGTCACCGACGTGGCCCTGCCCCTGTTCCCCGAGGCGCAGCGCAGCGCCCTGCGTGCGCCCGTGGAAAGCCTGATGAGCACGGTGCAAAAGGCGCGCCAGCAATCGCAGTGCAAGACCGTCTCGGCCACCAAGCCCAAGCTCGACAAGCATGGCGTGCTCAATACCGATGTGAAGTTCAGCTGCCAGCTGGTCAAGACCCCCGAGACCTGGGCCGAGGGCATTCAACGCATGGTGCGCAACAAGCTCAGCCTGGATCAGGTGCAGGGCGAACTCAAGAAGCTGCAAGCTGCATACTCAGCCCCCGCCAGCTACACCTACGAGGGCGTACTTTCCCTGGGCATGGTGCCCAAGGACAAGGACAAGGCCTGGCGCAACGACTTCGCGAGCGAAGCCTTTGACGAGATGTTCAGCGAGCTCTAAGAGCACCTGAGAACGGCAAAAGGGCCCGGGTGGGCCCTTTTGCATTTTGCCGCCGCAGGTACTGCAGCCATGCCTGCACGACAAGCTCCAAAGCGCTGGCAGACATAGCATCCACTTGTGCACATTTGCACACCCTATGTGCAGTGTTTGCTATTGCTACAGCAAATCCGCACACATACCATGAGGAACGAATTCACCAACGGAGACACCTCATGAACGCACCGACTTCCGCCAAGGTTCTGGCGCCCACGGTCAAGCTGCTCATCAACGGGCAGATGGTCGAATCCAAAACCACCCAGTGGCGCGATGTGGTCAACCCCGCGACGCAGGAAGTGCTGGCGCGCGTACCGTTCGCCACGCCCGACGAGGTCAACGCCGCCGTGGCCAATGCCAAGCAAGCGTTCAAGACCTGGAAAAAGACGCCCATCGGCGCACGCGCCCGCATCTTTCTGAAGCTGCAGCAGCTGATCCGCGAAAACATGAAGGAGCTGGCCGCCCTGCTGACGGCCGAACAGGGCAAGACCCTGCCCGACGCCGAAGGCGATGTCTTCCGCGGCCTGGAAGTCGTGGAGCACGCGGCCAGCATCGGCAATCTGCAGCTGGGCGAGCTGGCCAACAATGTGGCCAACGGTGTCGATACCTATACGCTGAACCAGCCGCTGGGCGTGTGTGCAGGCATCACGCCCTTCAACTTCCCGGCCATGATTCCGCTGTGGATGTTCCCCATGGCGATCGCTACGGGCAATACCTTCATTCTCAAGCCCTCCGAGCAGGACCCCATCGTCACCATGCGTCTGGCCGAGCTGGCACTGGAAGCCGGCGTGCCTCCTGGCGTGCTCAACGTCATCCACGGCGGCGAGGACGTGGTCAACGCCATCTGCGACCACCCCGATATCAAGGCCATCAGCTTTGTGGGCTCGACCAAGGTCGGCACCCATGTCTACAACCGCGCCAGCCTCAACGGCAAGCGCGTGCAATGCATGATGGGCGCCAAGAATCACGCCATCGTCATGCCCGACGCCAACAAGGAGCAGTCGCTCAATGCCCTGCTGGGCGCTGCCTTCGGTGCGGCCGGCCAGCGTTGCATGGCGGTCTCCGTGGCCGTTCTGGTGGGAGAGGCCCGCAACTGGATTCCCGATCTGGTGGCCAAGTCCAAGACCCTCAAGGTCAATGGCGGTACCGAGCCCGGCACCGATGTCGGCCCTCTGGTGAGCTGCGCGGCCCTGTCGCGTGTCGAAGGCCTGATCGAGCGCGGCCTGGCCGACGGCGCCACGCTGGAGCTGGACGGTCGCAAACCCGAGGTGGCAGCCTATGCCAAGGGCAATTTTGTCGGCCCCACCATCTTCAGCGGCGTCAAGCCCGGCATGAGCATCTACGAGCAGGAAATCTTCGGCCCCGTGCTGTGTCTGGTCGCTGCCGAGGATATCGATCAGGCCATCGAGTTCATCAACGCCAACCCCAATGGCAACGGCACGGCCATCTTCACCCAATCGGGTGCGGCCGCGCGCAAGTTCCAGGAAGAGATCGATGTGGGCCAGGTCGGCATCAATGTGCCCATCCCCGTGCCCGTGCCGCTGTTCTCGTTCACGGGCAGCCGCGCCTCCAAGCTGGGCGACCTGGGCCCCTACGGCAAGCAGGTGGTCATGTTCTACACCCAGACCAAGACCATCACGGCGCGCTGGTTCGACGACAGCACGACCAGCCACGGCGTGAACACCACCATCAGCCTCAAGTAAGCCGGCCATGAAACCCGACAGTGCAGCCCTGCCTCTTGCCAGGCCCGGGCTGCGCTGTGCGGCTTTGCCGATGATGGCAGGCATGTACGCTCAAGAATTGTCACGCTCCTCACCACTGCGCCGAGCCGCAAGCACATCTCACAGCCCCGCACGACGGCTGGCCCGTCTGTGCGCCCTGGCAGCCGGCAGCCTGCTGATTGCCCATCTGCCTGTGGCATCGGCCCAGGACAGCGAGCCGGCCCCGTTGCACTGCCCCTCAGATCAGCCACTGTCTCTTGCCTGCCTTGAGCAACAGGCCCAGATCCTGGAACGGGGCATGCAGGTGCTCTACCTGTACCTGCAGCGCCAGCTGCCGCAGGCCAACGCCCAGGCCCTGCAAACCGAACAGGACGACTGGACGCAGGAGCGCGACCGGCGCTGCCAGCCCAATGGCTATGTCCATGAGGCTGAAGACATGGCTGCTTGCCGCATCGGCATGGCCCTGAGCCGGGTCAAGGCCTTCAAGAACCAGTGGTATCCGTTGGCAAAGAACGCACAGGGTGAAAAGCAGCCATGAACCGGGCAAACCCATATCACTTGCGCCAGCAGGCCAGCCCGGGCTGCGATGATACAGGCATGACGATCCGCATTCAGAAATTCAGGCAGCTGCGGCCTGCAACCATTGACACCAAATCGCTTGCCGCTCTTCTTATTGCAGCAAGCTTGAGCCAGCACGCCCTGGCCCAGGCCGGAGCCGACTGCGTGCCCGGCGGCACCACGGCCCAGACCAATGCCTGTGCCATCAAGGATTTCCAGCAAGCCGACACCGACCACCAGATTCTCTACGGGGATGTGATGCGCGCGCTATCGGCCCATGAGCGCCCCGCCCTGCGCAAGGAACAAGGTGAATGGAGCCGACAGCGCATTACCCAGTGCAAGCAGGCCACAAAGGCCTTTGAAGCGCTGCCCGACTGGCCCAGCCGTTACCACGGCTGTCTGGTGCAGCAGATCACGGCCCGCGATGCGGTGCTCAAACGCTGGCTACACCAGGGGCCGCCGGACTGAGTGGCAAAGCCGTCAGGGGCCAGAAGACGAGTAGAACAAAAAAGGAGACATGAAATGGACTTTGAACTCAGCGAAGATCAACGCGCTTTTGCCGATACTGCCCGTGCTTTTGCGCAGGCCGAGCTGGCACCGCATGCAGCCGAGTGGGACCGCGAGCACATCTTCCCGCGCGAGGCGATTGCCAAGGCCGGCGAGCTGGGCTTCTGCGGCCTCTATGCGCCGGAAAGCATTGGTGGCCTGGCCCTGCCACGACTTGATGCAACGCTGGTATTCGAAGAAATGGCGGCCGTCGATCCATCGACCACGGCCTTCATCACCATCCACAATATGGCGACCTGGATGCTGGGCACCTGGGCCACCGATGCCGTGCGCGCCGAATGGGGCGAGCAGCTCACCAGCGGCAGCAAGCTGGCCAGTTACTGCCTGACCGAGCCCGGCGCAGGCTCGGATGCGGCCTCGCTCAAGACCCGGGCCGAACTGGTCGGCAACGAGTACTTCGTCAACGGCAGCAAAGCCTTCATCAGCGGCGCGGGCAGCACCGATGTGCTGGTGCTGATGGCAAGAACCGGCGATGCCGGCTCCGGGGCTTCGGGCATCTCGGCCTTTGCCGTGCCTGCCGATGCGGCCGGCGTGAGCTATGGCAAAAAGGAAGAAAAGATGGGCTGGAACAGCCAGCCCACGCGCGTCATCAGCTTCGACAATGTGCGCATTCCCGCGCACAACCTGCTGGGCCGCGAGGGCGAAGGCTTCAAGATCGCCATGAAGGGCCTGGACGGCGGCCGCATCAATATCGCCACCTGCTCGGTGGGCGCAGCCCAGGGGGCACTGACCCAGGCACAAAGCTATATGCAGGAGCGCAAGCAGTTCGGCAAGGCCATTGCGAGCTTTCAGGCCCTGCAGTTCAAGCTGGCCGACATGGCGACCGAGCTGGTCGCAGCGCGGCAGATGGTGCGCCTGGCTGCATCCAAGCTGGATGCCGGCGCGCGTGATGCATCGACCTACTGCGCCATGGCCAAGCGCTTTGCCACCGATGCCGGCTTCATGGTCTGCAACGAGGCTCTGCAGCTGCATGGCGGTTATGGCTATATCCGCGAGTACCCGCTGGAGCGCCTGATGCGCGATGCCCGCGTGCACCAGATTCTGGAAGGCACGAACGAAATCATGCGCGTCATCATTGCCAGGCGCATGCTGGAGGGCGATGCTCCGGAGGTCATTCGCTAAGCTGCTGCCATCACGCAACGCAAGGATCGTCATGCCCGCCAAGCCCATCGCCCCTGAAACCCTGCAGCTCATAGATTCCGTGCGCGATGCGCTGCTCGATTGCACAGCCGTGGAGGAGAAGACCATGTTCGGCTGCCATGTGTTCATGGTCGACGGCAAGATGTGCCTGGGCGTGGAAAACGACGAGTTGCTGGTGCGCCTGCCCCCCGCCAGTCATGCGCAGATTGCGGAGATGCCGAGCGTGCGTCCGCTGTCCTCGCGCGGACTGATGGACGGCTACTTTCTCGTCGGCCCCACGGCCTATGCCCGGCGGGATCAATGGCTGTACTGGATAGGCGAGGCCCTGGCCTTCAACCCGCTGGCAAAGGCCACGCCAAAACGCAAGACCGCTAGCAAGGCCAGCAGCGAGACCGATAGCAAGAAGCCGGGCGATGGAGAAAGCCCTGCCGGTCAGGGCACCAGCAGCGGGCGCAAGCGCACCAGGGCTGCCCCGAAACCGGCTGATGCCGACGCCCCCAGAAAACATCCTATTTTCGACAGCGAATAAGTACAAAGGACTGACCTCATGGCCATACGCATAGTCCAGCTAGGCAGCGAACGCGCCCCCGACGAGGGCCTGCGCATAGGTACGGTGCGCAGACCGCCGCGCGGCGTGCCCAAGGCCGAGTTCGCAAGCCGCAACTATTACGACTGCTGGTATCCCGAGCTCTCGCCCGAGGTGGAGCTGATGCAGCAGGCCCTGGAGGCCATCAAGCTGCGCACGGCCGGCCAGGAGGCACAGGCCGACAAGCTCTGGAAGCAGTTTGAAAAGCAGTTCCGCAAGCAACTGGCCGAGCCCGCAGCCGATCGCACCCTGGGCCTGCTCGCAGCCTTGTCGCACAGCTCCGCCTTTTCTCTGGGCTGCTACTGCGACGACGAGGCGCATTGCCACCGCAGCATCTTGCGCAGCCTGCTCGCTGACAAGGGTGCCATTCTCAAGAATTAAGCGAGAAACCAATCAATCGCTTATGGATAAAGCGCTAGACGCTATCAATTCAATAACAGCAAGGAGACAGACATGCAAATCGCTTTTATCGGTCTAGGCAATATGGGCGCGCCCATGGCCGTCAATCTGGCCAAAGCCGGCCACAGTGTCAAAGCCTTCGACCTGAGCCAGGAGGCCATCGCCAAGGTCGTGGCCGCCGGGGCACAGGCGGCCTCCAGTGCCCAGGAAGCCGTGCAAGGCGCCGAAGCCGTCATCACCATGCTGCCCGCCAGCCAGCATGTAGAGAGCCTGTTCCTGGGCCGCGACGGCGCGGCCGGACTGCTCGCGCACATCGCCAAGGGCACGCTGGTGATCGACAGCTCCACCATCGCCGCGGCCACCAGCCAGAAGGTGGCCAAGGCGGCCCAGGCAGCGGGCATAGACTTCATCGACGCCCCGGTCTCGGGCGGCACCGGCGGTGCCATTGCCGGCACGCTGACCTTCATGGTGGGCGGCAGCGACGCGCAGCTGGCACGCGCCCAGCCATTGCTCGAAAAAATGGGCGCCAATATCTTCCACGCGGGCGGTGTCGGCGCGGGCCAGACGGCCAAGATCTGCAACAACATGCTGCTGGGCATTCTGATGGTGGGCACCAGCGAAGCAATCGCTCTGGGCGTGGCCAACGGTCTGGACCCCAAGGTGTTGTCCGAAATCATGCGCCGCAGCTCGGGCGGCAACTGGGCCCTTGAAAAATACAACCCCTTCCCCGGCGTGCATGAGAACGCGCCGGCCAGCAAGGGCTATGCAGGCGGCTTCGGCACGGACCTGATGCTCAAGGATCTGGGCCTGGCGCAGGACAACGCCACGGCCAACCGCGCCAGCACGCCGCTGGGCGGCATGGCGCGCTCCATCTATGCGGCGCACAGCCTGTCCGGCCATGGCGGCGAAGACTTTTCCAGCATCATCAAGATGCTGCAGAAAAAGGCCTGAGACCATGGCCCTGCCCCACGCCCAACCCGGGGTTCCCGTCGAAGTGCAGCCCTACGGCACTTCGCTGGGAAACCAGAAGACCGCTGCACTCTTCAAGTCCGACACCCTGGAAGTAATCCGTCTGGTGTTGATGGCAGGCAAACGCCTGCCTGCGCATCAGGTGCCGGGCGAACTGACGATTCAATGTCTGGAGGGGCAGCTCGCCGTCATCCAGGGCGCAAGCCGCCAGACATTGAACGCGGGGCAGCTGCTGTTTCTGCCCGCCCAAACCATGCATGAGGTCGAGGCCGAGCTCGACTCCTCGGCCCTGATCACCATCGTGCTGCACAAGCACTAACTACCAGACCCGGTCACCGGCCCGCTGACCCCGTTCTGCTGCAGCGGGTGTCACAGCTGGCCTCCGGGCTTGAAGCCTGTCAAGCTGTCAGCTCTGACCCCGCAAGCGCTGACAGCTATTCTTTCCGAAGCGGACTGCTCCTGCTGAAGACTCCTTGTCTGCCCACGCAAATCGACTCCTGCTGACGCTTTTCTCAGTGGTGCAAATCGCTGCCCTGTGTTTAAGATGGCCCCAGAGGAAGTGATCGCTGCGTTGCTCTCAAGGAGTTCTCCATGATGAAGCTGACTGGACAGAACATTCTCATCCTCGGCGCCGGCAAGATCGGCTCAACGATCGCCGACATGGCTGCCGAGCTGCATGAAGCCACCGTCACGCTGGCCGATATGCAGCTCCCGCCCGGCAACGACCCGCAGATCCGCCCGCTGCAGCTGGACATCGACGACGATGCGGCGCTGACCCACGCGCTGCAGCAGCACTCGCTGGTCATCAATGCCCTGCCCTTCTTCTGTGCCGAGCGCGTGGCCCGGGCAGCGGCGCAGCAGGGCGTGCATTACTTCGATCTGACCGAGGATGTGGCGGCCATGCGCGCCATACAGGACATGGCGGCGCAGGCACGCTCGGTGCTGATGCCGCAGTGCGGACTGGCACCGGGCCTGATCGGTATGCTGGGCGGCCATCTGGCCCAGCAGTTCGATGAGCTGTTCGATCTGCAGCTGCGCGTGGGCGCGCTCACGCGCCATGCGACGAATGCGCTGCGCTACCACTTCACCTGGAGCGTGGACGGCGTCATCAACGAGTACTGCAAGCCCTGCAACACCATCGTCAATGGACAGCCCATGCTGGTGCCGCCGCTGGAGGGGGTCGAGCCGCTGATCCTGGACGGCGAGAACTTCGAGGCCTTCAACACCTCGGGCGGTCTGGGCACCCTGTGCGAGACGCTGCAGGGCCGGGTGCGCAACCTCAACTACAAGACCATACGCCACCCCGGCCACCGCGATGCCATGCATTTGCTGCTGCATGGACTGCGCCTGATCGAGCGACGCGATCTGCTGCGCCAGGTGCTGGAAGGCGCGGTGCCCCACAGCCGTGAAGACATGGTGGTGGTTGCCGCCATGGCCAGCGGCAAGCGCGCGGGCCGGCTGGAGCAGCTGACGCGCGGCGCCCGCATCTTCGGTGCGGCGCTGCGCGGCAGACAGCGAACGGCCATAGAGCTGACGACCTCGGCCGGCATGCTGGCCGCCGTGGAGCTGTTCGCCACGGGCCAGCTGCCGCAGCTGGGCTTTGTGCGCCAGGAGCAATGCACGCTGGCCGCACTCTCGAACACCCGCGTGGCCCCCTTCTTTGAAGGCCTGCTCGGCTGAAGCCTGTATCTCACACCCATCAGGAGGGACTGCCATGACCGCCATCTCCGCAACTGACTTCCAGACCGTGCTGAGCCGCTGCGGCATAGAGCTGCAGGCCCTTGAGGGCAAGGACATCAGCGTGCACTCGCCCATCGACGGCACGGAACTGGCCAGTCTGGCCGCCCTGCCCGGTGCCCAGGTGCCTCAGGTCATAGACCATGCGGTGCAGGCTTTCAAGCAGTGGCGCCTGGTGCCCGCCCCGGTGCGTGGCGAGCTGGTCCGGCTCTGGGGCGAGGAGCTGCGCCGCGCCAAGGCCGATATAGGCCATGTGATTTGCTGCGAGGTCGGCAAGATAGCTCAGGAAGGCCTGGGCGAGGTGCAGGAAGGCGTGGACATCTGCGAATTCGCGCTGGGCCTGTCGCGTCAGCTGCATGGCAAGACCATTGTTTCCGAGCGTCCCGGCCACCGCATCATGGAGCAATACCACCCGCTGGGGCCGGTGGCCGTCATTACGGCCTTCAACTTTCCGAGTGCCGTGTTTGCCTGGAACGCGGCGATTGCCCTGGTCTGCGGCAACCCTGTGATCTTCAAGCCCTCCGACAAGGCACCGCTATCGGGCCTCGCCACCTTCAAGGCGCTGGAGCGCGCCATTGCCCGGTTTGGCGACCGAGCTCCGGCAGGTCTGGCGCAGATCGTGCTGGGCGGCGCGGCTGTCGCCGAGGCCCTGGTGGACAGCCCCCGGATTGCGCTGGTATCGGCCACGGGATCGAGCCGCATGGGCCGCGCCGTGGGTCCCAAGGTGGCGGCGCGCTTTGGCAAGCGCATTCTGGAGCTGGGCGGCAACAATGCCATGGTGGTCACGCCGGCAGCCGATCTGGATCTGGCCGTGCGCGCCATCGTCTTCAGCGCCGTGGGCACGGCCGGCCAGCGCTGCACCTCGCTGCGCCGCCTGATCGTGCACCGCGATGTCAAACAGCCGCTGCTGGACAGGCTGCTGCCGGCCTATCGCAGCCTGCGCATCGGCAACCCGCTGCAGCCGGATACCCTGGTCGGCCCGCTGATCAACGAGGCATCATTCGAGGCGCTGCAGCACTCGCTGAGTCAGGCACTGAAAGACGGCGGTCATTTGCTGATGGGCGGCCAGCGCCAGCTGGAGCATCAGTTTCCGCAGGGCTTTTATGTGGCACCGGCCATTGTGGACATGCCGGCCCAGACCAGCATCGTGCGACACGAGACCTTTGCCCCGCTGCTCTATGTGCTGAGCTACGACGAGCTGGAGCAGGCCATTGCGCTCAACAACGATGTGCCTCAGGGCCTGTCATCCTGCATCTTCTCCAACGATTTGCGCGAGGTGGAAGTCTTTCTGAGCGCGGCCGGTTCGGACTGCGGCATGGCCAATGTCAATATCGGGCCCAGCGGTGCCGAGATTGGCGGCGCCTTTGGCGGCGAAAAAGAGACTGGCGGCGACCGCGAGAGCGGCTCGGACGCCTGGAAGCAATACATGCGCCGCACGACCAACACCATCAACTACTCGCGCGAGCTGCCGCTGGCGCAAGGCATTCAATTCGGGTGAAGCACAGGCATTGTCATCTTTGACTGCCGGGGAACACCGGGCCCCAGAGAGCTGGTTTTCTCGCTGAGCAGCAAGAGATGCACCGCAGTTGCGGGCCTAGCGGACTGCGGCTGGGAGTTCTGGCTGTGCGGCCTGCACCAGGTTCTGCACGCTGGCCACAAAGGCTTCGAGTACGGCCGGCATGCCCCGTGGCCGCCAGGCCAGCACGGCCGGAGTGGTCACCCGGCTGCCGCGCAGCGCCGCAAAGCACACACCGTTCATGCCCACGGTCTGCATGCAGGCCGGCACCAGGGCCACGCCCTGACCGGCAGAGACCAAGGCCATGACGGTCAGCCACTGGCGCGCGGCATGCCGTGTATGGGGATGGATGCCGGCCTGCTGCAGACAGGCGATGACATTGTCGTAGTTGGCTGGCGCCACCTCGCGCGCAAACATGACAAAAGTGTCCTGGGCCAGTTCGCGCAGGTCGATTTCGGCACGCCGGGCCAGCGCATGCTCACTGGGCAGACAGCAGACAAAAGCCTCCTCGCCTATGGACAGCGTGCGTATATCGTCCTGGGGCGTGCCGATGTTGAGAAAGCCGCAGTCGATCTGCCCCCTGGCAATGGCCTGCAGCTGATCGCGCGTGGACATCTCGTGCAGGCATAGCTCGACCAGCGGGCGCTCGGCGCGAAAGGCCCGGCAGAACCCCGGCACCTGGCGGTAAACCATGGACCCCGTGATGCCTATGTCCAGCCGCCCCTGCAGCCCTTGGGCCACGCCACGCACCACCTCGGCCGCATGCTGGAGCTGAGCCAGCACCTTGCGCGCCTCATGCAAAAAGGCCTCGCCTGCCGGCGTGAGCTTCACGTTCTTGGCGTCACGCTCCATGAGTACCGTGCCCAGATCCTGCTCCAGCGCCTTGAGCGCCATGCTCAGCGGCGGCTGGGTGATGCACAGGCGCTGGGCGGCCCGGCCGAAGTGCAGCTCCTCGGCCAGAACCACAAAATAGCGCAACAGATGAGTCTTCATAACCTGATCTTGCCATGCAGGCACGGCGGCAGGCATCGTTCCTTTCGCCAGGGACGCCGAGCAAGAGCCGCCTCGCGGCGAGGGCGTCGTCCCCCTTCCAGAGGGAAGCCGCGCAGCGGCTCAGGGGGTCATCAATATGACTTCGGCAAGCCCAGCACCTTCTCGGCGATAAAGCACATGATGAGTTGCGGGCTTACGGGCGCCAGGCGCGGAATCCAGGACTCGCGCATATAGCGCTCCACATGGAACTCCTTGGCATAGCCCATGCCGCCATACGTGAAGATGGCGGTCTCGCAGGCCTTGGCGCAGGCTTCGGCGGCCAGGTACTTGGCGGCATTGGCCTCGGCGCCGCAGGGCAGGCCCTTGTCGTAGAGGAAAGCGGCCTTCTGCACCATCAGGTGTGCGGCCTCCAGCCCCATCCAGGCCTGGGCCAGCGGGTGCTGCACGCCCTGGTTCTGGCCTATGGGCCGGTCGAAGACCACGCGTTCGTTCGCATACTGGGTGGCGCGCGCGAGAGCCGCACGGCCCAGGCCTACGGCTTCGGCCGCAATCAGGATGCGCTCGGGGTTGAGGCCGTGCAAGATGTACGAAAAGCCCTTGCCCTCCTCGCCGATGCGGTCCTGCACCGGGATGCGCAGCCCGTCGATGAAGAGCTGGTTGGTGTCCACGCATTTGCGGCCCATCTTCTCGATCTCGGTCACGGCGATGCGGCTGCGGTCCAGGTCGGTGTAAAACAGCGACAGGCCCTCGGTGCCCTTGCACTCCTCCACGGGCCTGGTACGAGCCAGCAGCAATATCTTGTTGGCCACCTGGGCCGTGGAGATGAAGACCTTCTGCCCGTACACCACATAGACATCGCCTTCGCGCACGGCACGGGTCTGCAGCTTGAGGGTGTTGAGCCCGGCATTGGGTTCGGTCACGCCGAAGCAGGCCTTGTCCCGGCCAGCGATCAGCGGCGGCAGCCAGCGCTGTCTTTGCTCATCGGTGCCGAAGACCACGGCCGGGTGCAGGCCGAAGATATTCATGTGCACGGCCGATGCGCCCGACAGGCCCGCCCCCGTGGCCGAGATGGTGTGCATCATCAGCGCGGCCTCAGTGATGCCAAGACCCGCGCCGCCGAACTCCTCGGGCATGGCAATGCCCAGCCAGCCGGCTTCGGCCAGGGCCTGGTGGAAGTCGTGCGGAAAGCCGCCGTCCCTGTCCTTCTTCAGCCAGTAGTCGTCGTCAAAAGGCGCGCAGGCCCGCTGCACGGCGTCCCGGATCTGTTCCTGCTCGGCGCTCCATAAAAAATCCATGGCGGCTTCTCTCTATCAGTTGAATTTCATTGAAATCCGCATCAAACGCCCGTCCATAAAGCGCCATCAGCTATTGTTTTTAATCAATCAGGCCGGCGCACGCGCGCCGGGTTCTCGCCATAGGGCGGGCTGTAGATGACCAGCAGACGCACAGGCGTGTCGCTGGTGACGCGAAACACATGCATGCAGTCCTCGGGGAAGAAGCAGGTATCGCCCGCCTGCATGGCAAAGCGCTCGGTCTGGCCCTGGCTTTGCACCTCCACCTCGGCAGTGCCCTCCAGCAGATAGCAGGCCTGCTCCATGCCCGGGTGGGCATGCGGCAGCGCACCGCCGCCTTTTTCCAGCGTTCCGAGCACCACTTCCATGTGCTGTGCGCCGACATTGGCCTGGCTGACCAGGCGCCGGTTCACCGTGCCGTGGTGGTTGGCGGGGCTGTAGCCCTGTACGTCCTGCTCGCGGATCAGATAGCGGGGCATATGTCTGTCTCTCTTTTATCGTTGGATGATGAAGCCTGCATGCAGCCGCCGCTGGCCTGCAGCGCGGCGATCTGCGCCTGGCCAAGGCCCGCCTCGCGCAGCACCTGCAGCGTGTGCTGGCCCAGTTGCGGCGCAGCGCTGGCATCGAGTCCCGGAGGCGTTGCACTCCACTGCGTGGGGTTCGCCGTGGTGCGCAGCCGCCCCTCGCTGGGATGCTCGATCTCGCGCACAAAGCCCGTGGCCGCATGGTGGGGGTCGGCCAGCAAGTCCTCGGGTGAGGCCATGGGCATATTCGGCACGTCGGCCGCATCGAGCAGCGCACGCCACTCGGCCGTGCTGCGCTCGCGCATCAGGCTCGCCACCTCGGCATAGACGGCATCGATATTCGCCGCGCGCTGGCCGTGGGTGGCAAACATGGGCTCGCGCATGCGCTCGCCCTGCCCTATGGCGTTGAAGAAGCTGTGCCAGTGCTTGTCGTTGTAGATCAGCACGCACAGGTGGCCGTCGCTGGTGCGGTAGGGCTTGCGATGGCGCGTCAGCAGCCGCGCATAGCCGGCATCGCCCAGCGGCGGCTCAAAGCTCAGCCCGGCCATGTGATCGCCCAGGATGAACTGCGTCATGGCCTCAAACATGGGCACGACCACCGCCTGGCCCTGGCCGCTCTTCTCGCGCGCATACAGCGCAGCGGTGACCGCATAGACCGCATGCAGGCCCGTGACCCGGTCGCCCAGCGTCATGGGCGCATAGGACGGCTCGCCCCCGCCGTACTGCTGGGCCAGCCAGGGCACGCCGGTCGCCCCCTGTATCAGGTCGTCATAAGCCGGCTTGGCCGCATAGGGGCCGGCCTGACCGAAGCCGCAGCAGCTCACATGGATCAGGCGTGGATGGCTCTGCTCCAGCGTCTGCCAGTCCAGGCCGAGTCTGGCCATGGCCTGGGGCCGCACATTGCTGATGAAGACATCGGCATCGGCCAGCAGCTGCAGCAGCGCCTGGCGCGCGGCGGCCTGCTTGAGATCAAGCACCACGGAGCGCTTGCCCTGGTTGGCCTGCAGAAAAATGGGGCCCATGCCGGGGTTGCGCATGGGGCCTACATGGCGCATGTTGTCGCCCTCGGGCGACTCCACCTTGATCACATCGGCGCCCAGGGCGGCCAGAATCTGCGTGGCAAACGGCCCCATGATCACCGAGGTCATGTCCACTATCCTGGCGCCAGCCAATGGACCGGTCGAAGTACCCGCTGAGGGGCCCGCTGTGTGGCCCGCTGTGTGGCCCGCAGCCTGACGGCTATCGCTGTGCATGCTCGTCATCTCACTGCGCCTCGATGCCGGCCTGCTTGACCAGTTGCCCCCATTTGGCCAGTTGCTCCTTCACATAGAGCGCGAACTCGTCGGGCGTGGCCGTGGGCCAGACTTCGAAGCCGACCTGGGCCAGTTGCTCCTGCACGGCCTTGTCCTTGAGGATGAGCTGCAGCTCGCCGTTGATGCGCTCGGCTATGGCCTTGGGCATGCCGGCCGGGCCGAAGATGCCATTCCACGAGGTGATGTCGAAGCCCGGCAGCGTCTTGCCGATGGCGGGCACATTGGGCAGCAGTTGCGACCCCTTGGCCGCCGTCACGCCCAGCGTGCGCACGCGCTCGGTCTTGAGCGTGCCCCAGGCCGACCCCAGGTCGGCCACATACATCTGGATCTGGTTGCCCATCACATCGGTCAATGCCTGCGGGCTGGACTTGTAGGGCACGCCGGTGATCTGCGTACCCGTGATGTATTTGAAGGTTTCCGAAGCCACCAGCGAGGTGCTGTTGGGCGTGCCGTAGGAGAGCTTGTCCGAATGCGACCTGGCATAGGCAATCAGCTCGGCCACGGTCTTGGCCGGCACCGAGGGATGGACCACCAGCGCGAACGGCAGCTCGCCCACGCGGGCCACGGGCGTGAAGTCCTTGATGGGGTCGTACTTGAGCCCCTTGACCAGCCAGGGATTGGCCGAATGCGAGGTGTTGGTGGTCATGAACAGCGTATAGCCATCCGGCTTGGCCTTGACCACATGCGCGGCTGCAATCTGGGCATTGGCCCCGGCCCGGTTGTCCACCACCACGGGCTGCTTGAGTCGCTCGCCCAGCTTGTTGGCCACCACGCGCGCCACCGCATCGGTGCCGCTGCCCGCGGCAAACGGCACCACCAGCGTGATGGGGGCTGCGGGATAGCTCTCCTGAGCCAGCACCGTCCCGCCAAAGCCCATGCTCATGGTGGCTGCCAGGCCTGCGCTCGCACAGGCGCGCAGTAAGAATCGCTTGTTCATGCTTGTCTCCTTGTTCAGGCTGCGGCACCTGTATCCGGTGCCTGCACTGCATGCTGAAGCGTTCAATCATTCAAGTCCAATTGTTTAAACCGCATGAATGATTCGATTTGCGAATCATTAAATCCAGCCAGACATTCCCAGCCGCTGCGCACGACGCCTCGCCCTTCCCTCTGCACGGAGAAATGAGCCGGATTTGTACCTGCGCCCCCAGCCCTTATGCCCTTGAGGTGGCGGCAGCAGCCCGCTCTGGCCAGGCCCAGAGGCG
Organism: Comamonas sp. HJ-2; assembly: GCF_053615495.1. Lineage (NCBI taxonomy): Bacteria > Pseudomonadati > Pseudomonadota > Betaproteobacteria > Burkholderiales > Comamonadaceae > Comamonas > Comamonas sp. HJ-2. The sequence goes on from NZ_JBSIFD010000005.1 coordinate 112,703, forward strand.
TCGAGATCGACGGAGCTTTTTGGCTGCGGCGGCGGTGGCAGCAGCGACAGCGAGAGCAAGAGCGGCTCCGACGCCTGGCGGCAATACATGCGCCGCAGCGGGCTTCAGCCCCATGTCTGCCGAGAATCTACGGCACCTGGCATGACAGCTGCCAGTCGTTCCCGGACCTCTGCGATACGCGCCAAACAGCGCTGATGAGCAACGAAACGAGGTGATAAGGCCTGATGCCCTACAGCGCTGTCACAAAACGGTGATTGAACTTGGGCCCCACTCGGGGGAGAATGCCTTATTACCGCTTTCGCTCAGGTGCTGTCATGGACCATATCCACTCCACGCCCACCCACCAAGCTCTGGATGTCGCTCCTTACGGAGCCAGGCTTCCTGCCGCTCACTCGAGCGTGCTCTTCAAGGCGGAAGATCTGGAAGTCATTCGCGTCGTGCTGCGCTCGGGCCAGTCGCTGCCGCCGCATCGCGTGCCTGGCAGCGTCAGTCTGCAATGCCTGGAAGGTCGGCTCGAAGTTCTCATCGGCCAGACCGTGCATGAACTGGGCCCCAAGCAACTCATGCATCTGCCAGCCAATATGCCCCACGCCGTGCGTGCCATGGAAGACTCGTCCGCGATTGCCACCATCGTGCTCTGTGAGGCCTGAAGAACTTCTATCGAACGGGCAAAAACTGCATGAACGGGCCGGCAAGCAATCCCTGCGCATAGCCGATGACGGAGCGCCGATAGCGCTCGGTGGTGTAATCCGCCACCAGATCCAGCCGGCCTATGATCTTTCCCATCTCGCGCTCGAAGCTCAGGTTGCGCCCCTCTTCCGCTATCTGATTCGATAGCAGCAAGGGCTTTCCACCGGGTGCCTTGCGCGAGTTGAGAATCCAGTTGGCAATTTCCAGATTGCGCGCCGCATTGAAGACATGCTGCGGGTCCAGCCCGTCGATCAGCGTGAAGCTGGTTCGCCCGCCATGCGCGGTGATCAACATATCGGCTGCAGCATGGACGAAGGCCGCGACCCTGTCTCCGGCGAACTCGGGCTGCAAGGCCAGGGACAGCGCTGCCACGTCACGCTTGTCCTGCAGTTCATGCCAGGGCTGGCGCTCCATGACGGCAATACGCACATAGGTCATGGCCGCGTCCCGGCTGGAAGCCGTCTTTTTCCATTCGGCGGGGTTGCGGCGATAGAGCTTGTCCATGATGAGAAACAGGCTCTCCAGATTTTCCTTCATGGCCAGCGTTGCCATGCGGTTGCTGTCGGACTGCAGCAGCTCGCGCGAGTGAAAGTCCTCGCCCTTCACTTCGCCGTGATTCGTGGGGGCGCTGGAACAAGCGGCCAGACCGCAAAGCACAAGCCCTGACAGCAGCCACCGCCCCATGAGCGGGCGAGCACGCAGGAAATCGCGCGTGCAGTGGCCTGCGGCGGCATGGGGCAAAGCTCGTGCTGCTGTCATGCTACAAACATAACAGCAGATGCCGCTGGGTCAGTCACCCCAAAGGCGCGCGATTGTTATCAATCGTGAACGACGCCCTGCCCTGGCACCGGTTTCGGCGCTATTTGCGCAGCTGCCTGAGGATCTGCTCCAGCACCGTCCATGGCTCGGTCTGGTCGGCCATCGCCACGGGCACGCGCAGCTTGCTGCTGGTTGCCTGCTGCGGCGAAAACAGCAGGCCCGGAGCCAGCAGCAGATTGCTCAGCGCCGCCTGACGCGCCAGAACCTCGGTGTCCACGCCGCAATCAACCCAGGCAAAAGTGCCGGCCACGGGTTCGTACTCCGCATGGCAGCCCAGCGCTTCGAGCTTGCGCAGGCAACGCCCACGCGCGCGGTCCACGCGCTCGCGCAGCCGGTCCACATGCTTGCGAAACGAACCATCGGCCAGAATATGGTGCACGATCTGCTCCGCCGGCAGCGAAGAGGTCAGGCCTGCCAGCAGCTTCATGTCGGTCAGGCGGTGCACATACTCGGGTTTGGCCGCGATATAGCCCACGCGCAGTCCGCCCGACAAGGTCTTGGAATAGCCCCCCACCAGAATCACGCGCTGCAATCTGTCCATGGCCGCCAGCCTCAGCGGCATGGCGCCCAGGAATTCGGCATAGGTATCGTCCTCTACCAGCAGGAAATCATGGCGCTCGGCAATGCGCAGCACCTCGTGGGCGACACCGGCAGACAGGCTCAGCCCCGTGGGGTTGTGCACCGCCGTGTTGAGGATGAAGAGCTTGGGCTTGTGGCTCTGGGCCAGCGATGCCAGGGCAGCCACATCGGGCCCGCCGGGCAGGCGCGGCACGCCGACCACATTCACGCCCATGTACTTGAGCCGCCCGAAGATCAGAAACCAGGCCGGATCTTCGACCAGCACGGTATCGCCGGGCTTGAGAAAGCAGCGCACGACCAAGTCCAGGCCATGGGTCACTCCGCCCACCGTCATGAGGTTGGCCTCGGGATGGGCCGGCACCTCCTGGGCCTGCAGATTCGAGGCGATCTGCTGGCGCAATGGCAGAAAGCCCTGTGGATGGCCATAGCTGAGAAAGCTCTGCTCGGCCCGCGCATTGTTACGGGTGATGGCGCGCATGGCGCCCGTGATCAGGCCCTGGTCCATCCAGCTCGAAGGCAGGCAGCCCGCCCCCCCGGTGCCCGCGCTGTCATCACGAAAAATGCCGCGCAGCAGATAAGCGGTGTCGAAGTCCGCCGGCTGCGCCGAGGCGCCAGCAACGGCGGCAGGTTCCATCACGCGGCGCTGGGCAGCCACATAAAAACCGCTGCCGCGCCGCGATTGCACCAGGCCCTGGGCAGCCAGCTTGTCGTAGGCCTGGACCACGGTGTCGCGGCTGACACCTGCGCTTTCCGCCAACGCCCGCACCGAAGGCAGGCGCACGCCCACACGCAGGCCGTGGTTGCGGATCAGTCCACCGAAATGCTCGACCAGCTGATCCACCAGTCCCACCGCACTGGAGCGCATGGGCTGCCAGCCCAGGGATGCCGTAGCGGCCACAGGCAAGGCTGCCGGGGTCGCTGCCCTGCCGTCGATATGAGCATCCAGCATGAAGTGCCTCCTCAAAGTGTCAGGTCAATTAGAGCAGGCCAGCTCATAAACTGGCCTGCAAAAGTGTACTGATAGTGTACTGACTACAGGTCTTAGTATAGAGGCACAACGCTTATGCAGCCCCAAGGTTCACCATGCCATTTCTGCCTGAATCCTCAGCCTTCATCCTGCCACTGGCCATGTTTGCCTTTGTCAGCTCCGTGACGCCCGGCCCCAATAATGTGATGCTGACGGCCTCGGGGGCCACTTTCGGCTATCGCCGCAGCGTGCCGCATATGCTGGGCATCTGTCTGGGCGTGGTCATCATGGTGCTGCTGATCGGCGCGGGCCTGGGCAAGCTGTTCGAGGCCGAGCCCCGCATCTACACCCTGCTCAAATATGTGGGCGCGGCCTATCTGATCTGGCTGGCATGGAAAATCGCCCGTGCCGGCGGCGTGGACCAGGGCCAGTCGGGCAGCCGCCCGTTCAGCTTCTGGCAGGCCGCTGCCTTCCAGTGGGTCAACCCCAAGGCCTGGATCATGGCCGTGGGCGTGGTGGCGACTTACACACCGCGCGAAGGCTTTTTCGTCAACCTGATGCTGTCGGCCCTTGTTCTGGGCCTGGTCAACTATCCCAGCATCAGCGTCTGGACCCTGTTCGGCAGCACCGTGGGGCGCGCACTGCGCACTCCGCAGGCCCTGCGCATGTTCAATGGCGTGATGGCCGGTCTGCTGTTGCTGTCGCTGGTGCCCATCTTTGCCGAGCATGTCTAAACTCGGTCCATGCAATATGACATACGCCAACTGACCGAGTCCGACCTTTGCAGTTATCGCGCCCTGCGCCTGCAAGCCCTGACAGAATGCCCCACCGCCTTCGGTGCCACACCTGCCAGCGAACGGGCACTCGGCGATGCGCAGATACTGAGTCGTTTCGGCAGCACGCCAGGCCAAGCCATGTGGGGAGGCTTTGACGCAGACGGCAGACTCTGCGCCACCCTGGGCATGTATCGCGAGCAGGGAGAAAAGACTGCGCACAAGGGCAATCTCTTTGCCATGTACGTGGCTGCGGCGGCCCGAGGCCAAGGCCTGGCCCGCCGCCTGCTGGAGACGGCTGTTGAGCACGGCAGAGCGCTGAACTTGCGACAGCTGATGCTGGGCTGCAATGCCGGCAACGGCAACGCACTACGCTTGTATGAGCAGGCAGGTTTTAGCGAATATGGGCTGGAGCCTGCGGCCCTGTATGTGGACGGCGAGTATTTCGACGAGGTGCTGATGGTGATGAAGCTGGACTAGTCCGCACCGCACCGGCCCGTTTCAGCCGGCAGGCTTGAACAAGCTGCCTGGCTCAGCGCGCCTGCATCGCAATGATCTGCTGCGCCAGACCGGCGATGGCCTCATCCGAGAGCTGGTCTGTCTCCAGAACCTGGCGCCGGGGCCATTGCTCGAAGTGATTTGACTGGGAGCGCTCGTAGTGCGGGTCGTAGTGGCGCAGCATCAGCTCTTCGAACAGCGAAGGCAGCTCCCCGGCCCGAGCCCATTGCTGCCAGCGGCCCACGGTCTCTTTGCCCTGCAGCTCCTTGAGCCAGCCCAGCTTGGTGGCCAGCACTTCGGGATCGTCCCCCAGGTAGGCATAGTCGCGCAGCAGATAGGAAAGGCGTGCGGCGGTCGTCGCACGCACCTCGATGACCGGAGCCTTGTGCAGATGCTGCACCAGCACCAGCGGCAGGCCGACGCGGCCGATCTTGGCGCTCTCGCCTTCCAGATAGACGGGACGCGAGAGATCGAAGCTCTCCAGCTGCTCGGCAATCAGAGTTTCGAAACGCTTCTGGCTGGGCTGCTCGATGCCGGGCAGACCGCCCAGCAAGGAGCCCTTGTGGCTGGCATAGCCCTCCAGGTCCAGCACCTGCTCTCCGCTTTGGGCCAGCGCATGCAGCACGCGGGTCTTGGCCGAGCCGGTGGCACCGCAGAGCACGCGCATCTGCAGCTTAGGCACCAGGCTTTCAAGCTGCGCAATCACATGGCCGCGAAACGCCTTGTAGCCGCCGGCCAGTTGCTGGGCATCCCAGCCGACCAGACGCAGCCAGGTCACCATGGAGCCGCTGCGCAGGCCACCGCGCCAGCAATAGACCAGGGGCTTCCAGTTGGCAGGCTTGTCGGCAAAGGTGTCGCGCAGATGGCGCGCCAGATTGGCCGACACATAGGCCGCCCCCAGACGCTTGGCCTCAAAAGGGCTGACCTGCTTGTAGATGGTGCCGATCTCGGCACGCTCGGCATTGCTCAGTACCGGACAGTTGATGGAGCCGGGGATATGGTCCTGCTCAAACTCGGCGGGCGAGCGGGCATCGATCAGGGCATCAAACTGGTGACGTTCGGGAACGCGAACGGGCTGGCGGTGGGACACGGCGGACTATCCATGGCTGCGCCTGACGGCCTGCATGGCTGCCGGGCAATGGCGTGTGGTCGGGCGCAAAGCGGGAATCGCGACAATGCGGCGATTCGACCTGAGGCTCGGCAACATGAAAAACCTGCAGTCTCATCTCAAGATGAAGCCCGGCAGGCCACGAAGCAAGGGCGTGGATCGAGCCTCGATACGCACAACGGCTGCGGCAAGATTTCCCGCAACAGTCATTCCCTGTGTAGGAGGTATTTTCGCAGATATGCGGGGCTGCTTCAGCCACGGCCCCAAAACTGCACAGGGCGCAGCTGCTTGCACAACTGCGCCCTGTGTGAGGTGAGTGAGGTCAGGTCAAGCTCCAGCACTTGTGCGTCAAGTGCCTAAAGCTGCCGAAATGATCAGGCCTGATTATCCTGGCGTGCAAAGTATTCGCGCGTGAGCTGCACGATCACGGGTGAGAGCAGCAGCAGCGAGATCAGATTGGGAATCGCCATCAGCGCATTCAGCGTATCGGCGACCAGCCAGGCAAAGTCCAGCGTGGCCACGGCACCCACAAAGGCGCTGATGGTCCAGAGGATGCGGAAGGGCTTTTCACAGATGGTGCCGACCAGATAGGTCCAGCATTTTTCACCGTAATAGGCCCAGCCCAGAATCGTGGTGAAGGCAAACACCGACAGCGAAACAGCCAGCACATATTTGCCCACGCCGGGCATGGCGGCCTCGAAGCTCTGGGTGGACAGCACGGCCCCGGTAGCGCCGGAATTCCAGACGCCGCTGACCACGATGGCCAGCCCGGTCATGGTGCAGACGATGATGGTGTCGATGAAGGTGCCCATCATGCCTACCAGTCCCGAGAAAACGGGGTCTCGCGTGGCACCAGCAGCCTGGGCGATGCCGGCCGTGCCCAGGCCCGCTTCGTTGGAAAAAATGCCGCGCGCCACGCCCATGCGGATGGCCATCAGCACCGTCGAGCCCAGAAAGCCGCCCGTTGCCGCCGTGGGGCTGAAGGCCTGCTCGAAGATCAGTGCAAACGCAGCCGGAATGCGGTCGAAGTACACGCCCAGCACATAGAGCACGCAGACCACATAGGCCACGCACATGGCAGGCACCAGCTTTTCGGCCACCGCGCCGATGCGGGTGATGCCTCCCAGCACCACGGCACCGGTAAGCACGGCCAGGCCCAGGCCTGTGATCCAGCTCTCCAAACCGAAAGCCGTGTGCATGGCCGATGCAATACCGTTGGACTGCACCATGGAGCCGATGCCGAAGCCGGCCAGACCGCCAAAGATGGCAAACAGTGTACCCAGCCATTTCCACTTGCTGCCCAGGCCGTTCTTGATGGCGTACATCGGGCCGCCCACCCACTGGCCGTGGTCGTTTTTCTCGCGGTACTTCACCGCCAGGACCACCTCGCCATACTTGGTAGCCATGCCCAGCAGCGCCGTCATCCACATCCAGAACAGTGCGCCCGGGCCGCCCACGGCAATGGCCGTGGCCACGCCGGCAATATTGCCCGTGCCCACGGTGGCGGACAATGCCGTCATCAGCGCTGCATAGGGAGTGATGTCGCCATCGGCCTTGTCGCCGGGACGGCGGCTGCGCCAGATCATGCGAAAGCCGCGCACGATGTTGCGCAGCGGCATGAAGCCCAGGCGGATCTGCAGATAAAAACCCGTGCCGAGAATCAGCACGATCATGGGAACGCCCCAGACAATATCGTTGAGGGCTTTGAAGAGTTGGGTTAACCAGTCCATTGAGTGTCGTCTGCCGCAGCCGGCTTTCGCCTGCGGTCCATTGAATGGCAACAGTCCCGGAACATGTCTTTCACCCATGAGCGGCGAGTGCGGCAACCGCAAGAGGCCCGTGTGAGGCCCACGCACAGCGCACTATTCCTGTTTGCCGGTTGGCAAAGCGCCCTACTTTAATCCAGTCTGCGATCGCTTTTGGGCTGCCGCGGCCTATGACTCGCACAAGTGCGAAAAATCACGGCCAGTGTCTTCACGGCACTCACTTGCGCGGGCGCAGCAGCATTTCGTCGCCGCTCATCTGCACATCGAAAAAGCGCAGAAAGTTCTGGCCCAGCAAGGCGTCTTCGCTGTCGTCGCCCGTATAGCCCGTGCCCACGCGCACATCGCGCACACGCAGGCTGGCGATGCGGACCTCGTCGGCCGTGACGATGCGGCCGTCACGTTCGCCGTTGGCCGTGCGAAAACGTACCTTCTCGCCGCCTTCCAGCCCGGCACGCTCGGCCAGCGCATCGGTCACGCTGACCGAGGTGGCCCCGGTATCGACTAAAAAGGTGACGGGCTGATCGTTGACATAGCCCTTGACACGGAAGTGCCCGTCCATGCCGCGCTCTATGCGCAGCGTGCCGTCGGCCAGGACCTTGGCCTGGGCCGGCTTGAGGAAATGCTGCATGGCCAGATACATCGCGGCCATGACCACCAGCCAGAACAGCAGAAACAGCATGGTGCTGCGCCGTGCCACGGATTGCGGGGAAGGCTCGGACTCTGGCGAGGACTGGGGCGGCGGCGTGACATTCAGGCGCATGGGCAGGCAAACAAGCTGAGGACAATGCAGCCATTTTGCCAAGACCGGCGCCAAGGTCATACCCGGCCATTACGGCGCCAGCGCCACTACCGCGCTTACATTGAAGCTTGTTTGCAAATCTATCGGCCTGCAAGGCCGCCCAATATGAACACATCCAAGCTGCCCGCCCTGGTGCTGCACTATATTTTCGATCCCCTGTGCGGCTGGTGCTATGCCGCCGCCCCGCTGGTCAAGGCCGCGAGCGAAGTACCCGGCATCGCCGTGCAATGGCATGCCGGCGGCATGCTGACCGGAGCCCACACGCGCACCATCACTGCGGACTGGCGTGACAAGGTCATGCCCAGCGACCAGCGCATTGCGGAGATGACGGGCCAGCCCTTTGGCGATGCCTACCTCAACGGCCTGCTCAATGACATTGGCGCGCCGCTGGATTCCGAGCCCCCCACCACGGCCCTGCTGGCCGCCGAAGCGCTGGCCGGCAAGGGCCTGGAGATGTTGGCTGCCGAGCAGAAAGCCCATTACGTGGAGGGCCGCCGCATCAGCGAGCCCGCCGTGCTGCGCGAACTGGCGGCCGGCATCGGTCTGGACAGCGCGGCCTATGACGCGGCCTACGCCGAGCAAAGCGGCGCGGCCACGCAAAAGCATATCGCCGAAAGCCGTGAATGGCTGGGCATGGTGCAGGGCCAGGGCTTCCCCACCCTGGCGCTGGAGTTCGACCACCCCGAGCAGGCCGGCCAACGCGCCGTGCAGCGCATCGAGATCGGCGAATGGCTGGGCGATGTCGACGGCTGGAAGCAGCAGCTGGCCGCCTGGGCCGAGCAGATTGCCGAGCTCAATCAGCAGCAGGCCGGCGACACCGACACCAGTGGCGACCCCAGCTGCGGCCCCGACGGTTGCGAGCTGCCAGCGCGCTGAGCGGCGCGGCCAGCGTGGCACACGCCTGCGCGGCAGATACTCTTTTATTCATAGCTTGCAGCGCTTGATATTTAAAGATTTCATGCATTATTCAATCTAAATTCCTTATCCATTAAGCGCAAGCAGCTATCTTTTTTAATCCCTCTGTCGACGACTCCGCACCCTGTCGCTATTGCGGCAGGGCATAGGCGATCACATAGTCACCGCGCTTGGGCGACTGGCGTGCGCCACCGGCGGTGATCACCACATACTGCCTGCCGGTTCTGGGCGAGACATAGCTCATCGGCCCGCCCTGGCTGCCCACGGGCAGGCGCGAGCGCCAGATCTCCTTGCCGTTGGCGCTGTCGAAGGCACGCAGATAGAAGTCCTGAGTCCCCGCGAAGAAAACCAGCCCCGACTTGGTGACCATGGAAGGCCCCAGCGTGGGCATGCCGATGGGAATGGTCAGCCACATGGGAATGCCCAGAGGGCCGGTGTCGCGCACCGTGCCCACGGGCACCTGCCATTTGATCTGGCGCGATTTCAGATCCACCGCCGTCATGGTGCCGAAAGGCGGCTTCTGGCAGGGAATGCCCAGCGGCGACAGAAAGCGCTGGCGCATGGCACCAAACGGCGTGCCCTCCTGGGGCACGGCCCCCATCTCGATGCCGCTGGCGCCCGGCTTCATATCGGCGCGCGCAATCATGTAGTTCGCCAGACCCAGGCGCATATCGTTGACGAACATGGTCTGGCTGATCGGGTCTATGGAGACGCTGCCCCAGTTCATGCCGCCCAGCGAGCCCGGAAACTGCAGCGTCGGCCCCATGCCCGGGGGCGTGAACACGCCCTGATGATCCATGTCCTTGAAGGCAATCCGACACAGCAGCTGATCGAAGGGCGTGGCGCCCCACATATCGGACTCCTTGAGGGTCTGGTTGCCGATATTGGGCATGCCCGTGGAATGCGGCTGGGTCGGCGCATAGCGCTCGCCCGGCACATGGCCTTGCGGCACGGGCAGCTCCTGCACCTCTGCCAGAGGCTCGCCGGTCTCGCGGTTGAGCATGAAGATCATGCCCTGCTTGGTCACCTGCAGCAGCGCGGGGTCCACCCCGCCCTGGGCATTGCTCACATCGACCAGAGCGGGCTGGGACGGGATGTCGAAGTCCCACAGGTCGTGGTGCACGGTCTGGTAGAGCCAGCGCGGCTTGCCGGTGCGGATATCCATGGCCACGATGGCGGAGCTGTTCTTCTCCATCTCCGCAGTGCGCTGGGCCGCATAGAAGTCCGGCGTCGCATTGCCCGTGCCCAGATAGGCCAGGCCCAGCCTGGCGTCATAGGACATGCCGCCCCAGACATTGGGCGAGTTGCGCGTATAGGTCTGTCCCTGCGGCGGCGGCCCGGTGATGTCGGCATTGCCCGGGTCCCAGGCCCAGACCAGCTTGCCGCTCAGCACATCAAAAGCGCGCACCACGCCCGAGGGCTCGTCGGTCGAGAAATTGTCGGCCACGCGGCCGCCCACGATCACCAGATTCTCGGCCACCAGCGGCGCCGAGGTCTGCTGATACCAGCCCTGCTTGACCTCACCCATGCCCTGGGTCAGATCCAGCACACCGTCCTTGCCGAAGTCGGTACATGGCTTGCCCGAATCGGGATCGAGCGCGATCAATCGCGCATCGATGGTGGGCAGAAACAGACGACGCCTGCAGCCTGGCGCAACATCTCCGGGCTTGCCGAGGGCACCCGAGGCCTTGATTGCGGCCTCATTGCCATCGAAGTAACCCAGACCTCTGCAGCGCTGCCAGTTGGGTGACTTGGCCTCGGGGTCGAATTTCCACTTCTCCTCGCCCGTGTCCACATCCAGCGCCAGCACCTTGCCGTAGGCCGTGCAGACATACAGGCGCTCCCCGATCTGCTGCGGCGTGTTCTGGTCTTCGGCACCCGAGCCCGAGCTCTGGGGCACATCGCCGGTGCGTGCCGTCCAGGCCACGGCCAGCTTGTCGACATTGTCCCGGCTGATCTGCTCGACAGCCGCAAAGCGCTGTCCTGCGGGGCCCTGCCCCCAGTCCGTCCAGTCCGAGGCCTTGATCTCCATGGAGCCTACCGAAGGCACTTCGGTGACCTCGGGGGCAATCACGCCCTTGGGCGAGAAGGCACTGACGGCCGTCGCGACGATGCCCAGACCCAGCACCACCACCGACACTGCGGCTCCCAGGCGTCCGTAGTCGTTCATGACCAGCTTGCCCGCCTCAAGCTGTGCGTAGCCCAGGGCCACCAGCAGGCCCAGCACGGCAAACACCATCAGACGCGAAACCAGCGGCCAGAACTCCCAGCCGGCATCCCACCAGGCCCAGACCAGCGTCAGCAAAAAGGCCAGCGCATAGAGATGGGCGCCGGCCCTGCGCCGCGCCAGCAGCAGTGTGGCCGATGCCAGCATCGCCAGCCCCATCAGCACAAAGTACCAGCTGCCTCCCTTGCCGAGCAGAATGCCGCCGCCTATGGTCAGGTACAGACCCATGAGCAGCATCAGCAACCCCACTGCAAGCCAGTACCAGCGCCCGTCATTGGATGAAGGAGCCATAGCCTCACCTGAAATTAATTGCCATTTGTGTATTGCACGCCTTAACGCCGATACACATCGACATACTTTCGAGGCTTTGCACGCCAGCCTCAGGACTACAAGCGCCAGGTCTCGGGCGCAGAAAAAAGCCGCACCGTGGAGACGGTGCGGCCGCTGAGATGGCAGTGCCGGCAGATCTTCAAAGCTGCCAGGCAGGCGGCTCAGCTCAGTCCATCATCGAGATCACCACATCCCCGAAGCCCGAACAGGACACTTGGGTCGCACCGTCCATCAGGCGGGCGAAGTCATAGGTCACATGCTTGCTCTGGATGGCTTTTTCCAGCGACTCGACGATCAGATCCGCAGCCTCGCGCCAGCCCATATGGCGCAGCATCATCTCGGCGCAGAGAATCATGGAGCCGGGGTTCACATAGTCCTTGCCCGCATAGCGCGGCGCCGTGCCGTGGGTGGCTTCGAAGCAGGCAATGCTCTCCGACAGATTGGCACCGGGAGCAATGCCGATCCCGCCCACCTGCGCGGCCAGCGCATCCGAGATGTAGTCGCCGTTAAGGTTGAGCGTGGCCACCACCGAATATTCGGCCGGACGCATCAGAATCTGCTGCAAGAAGGCATCAGTGATCGAGTCCTTGATGACGATGTCCTTGCCCGTCTTCGGGTGCTTGATGCGGCACCAGGGGCCGCCGTCGATCAGCTCGGCACCGAACTCGCGCTGCGCCAGCGCATAGCCCCAGTCACGGAAAGCGCCTTCCGTGTACTTCATGATGTTGCCCTTGTGAACCAGGGTCACACTGGGCTTGTTGTTGTCGATGGCGTACTGGATGGCCTTGCGCACCAGGCGCTCCGTGCCCTCGCGCGAGACGGGCTTGATGCCGATGCCCGAGGTTTCGGGAAAGCGGATCTTGTTGGCGCCCATTTCCTTGGCCAGGAAGTCGATGAGCTTTTTCGCCTTCTCGCTGCCGGCCGCGTATTCGATACCCGCGTAGATGTCCTCCGAGTTCTCGCGGAAGATCACCATATTCGTCTTCTCGGGCTCCTTGAGCGGCGAAGGCACGCCCTTGAAGTACTGCACGGGGCGCAGGCAGACATAAAGATCCAGCTCCTGGCGCAGCGCCACGTTCAGCGAGCGGATGCCGCCGCCCACTGGCGTGGTCAGCGGGCCCTTGATGGACACGGCATAGTCGCGCACGGCGGCCACGGTTTCCTCGGGCAGCCAGACATCGGGGCCGTAGATGCGCGTGGCCTTCTCACCCGCATACACCTCCATCCAGGCAATCTTGCGCTGCCCGCCATAGACCTTGGCAACGGCTGCGTCTGCCACCTTGCGCATCACCGGCGTCACATCAACACCGACACCATCGCCCTCGATGAAGGGAATGATGGGTTGGCTCGGAACATTCAGTGTCTTGTCCGCGTTGACGCCGATCTTCTCCCCTTGCGGCGGAACCTGGATGTGCTGGGACGTGCTCATGTTGTGGAATCTCCTAGTCTTGAATACTGCGCGGTGGCGCACCTTTTTGGTGCTATTTTGTTGCCCCCGATTTTGGCACCTTGCTCTAAGCAAATTTTAAGAAATACAGCATAAAAACCTGTCAACGGCGGCACAGAGCTGCCGTTGAGAGGGTGTGGGGGACAGATGGGCTGCTCCTCACTTCAACCTGAAACCTGGCATTGCCGCATCTTTAGGAAATTGGCAACTATGAAAAAACTACTCGCTGTCCTGATTGCTGGTTCGTTCGCTGCTGGCGCTTTTGCTCAAGCCGCCGCGCCGGCGCAGCCTGCCACACCTGCCACCCCTGCCGCAACAGCAGCGGCGCCCACCGTCAAGCATATGAAGGCAAAACCTGCCAAAAAGCATCATATGCAGCACAGCAGCAAAAAGATGCACAAGCCAGCCTGATCGCGCGCTGAAAGCCGGTCTGGCGATACCGGCACGCCATGCCTCTGTACGCCGGACCTGACTCACGCCAAAGCCTGCCGAACGGAAAGTTCTGCAGGCTTTGCATTTTGCAGACCGGCTCCGGCCGCCTATTTGCGACAGCGATTTGCACCGCAACCCACGCGGATTGCTATAGGCTTGTGACTTCCGACTTCCTGTTTGGCATGCAAGGCTCATGAAGAACCTCCCCACCAAGACAATCCCCAAATCCGGCTGGCGCGCCCCGCTGCTGGCCCTGGCCTGCAGCGCCCTGCTGGGCCTGTTCGGCAACCCGGCCATGGCCCGCGACGAAGGTCAGCCGCAGACGAATCTGCGCCGCATCGATCTGACGGCCGGCATGTACCGCATCGACACCCAACTGGCCATCACGCCGCAGCAGCGCGAAATCGGTCTCATGTTCCGCAAGGAGATGCCGCAGCAGGAAGGCATGCTCTTCGTCTTCGAAGTACCCGGCGTGCAGTGCTTCTGGATGCGCAACACCATCTTGCCCCTGACAGCGGCCTTTGTGGCCGATGACGGCACCATCGTCAATCTGGCCGACATGAAACCCATGAGCGAAGACTCCCACTGCTCGGCCAAGCCCGTGCGCTATGTGCTGGAGATGAACCAGGGCTGGTTTGCCAAGCGCGGCATCAAGGCTGGCACCAAGCTGGGCGGCGCGCCCTTCAAGCAGTAGCTGACGCAAAGAGGACAGCTTCTGCCTCTTGCCGCACCATCCTGGCAGACCCTCCGATCTCTTTCACAACAGCCTTTGCTCATCGGCATTCGATGTTTTCCCCAGGCGTCTGGTTGGCATCCATTGCCGCCAGCCGGCTGTTCATTCGGCTGAGCCACTTCACAAGGTGGCTTCAGTTTTCTGCTGCGCTGCCACTCCGCACGACTAGGACGCGGCAATCGCCGCCAGGAGCTCGGCTAGCCTGACAGGCTGGGACAGAAAGGGAGAGTGGCTGGAAACCAGCTCGTGAACCACCGTGCAATTCTCGGGAGCAAAGCCGTCCGCCTCGTCGATGAAACGCTGCTGCAATGCGGGCTTGAGCGCGCGATCCTCCAGGCAGCGTATGTAATGCCTGGGCAGGCTGCCCCAGCGTTCCCGCGTGGTGGTGATCGGCGTTGCGAATGGCGCCACCGGAACATCTGGCGTCAGCTGATGCAGCATTGCCTCATAGTCTTCGCTGCTCACGTCGGCATAAAAGGCCTGTTTTCCGTTGGCTCGGTATGTTGCGCTGCTGCTGCGATGATCCATGCGCAGAGCGCCGACCACGGCCGGATCCGCCAGCAATTGGGGGCCCACAAGCTCACCCTCGTTCTCCGATGCCTGGATATAGGAAATGCCGGGGACGCCCGAGCCCGGCATGAAAGCCGTCAGATAGACCAGCTTGGACAGTTTCTCGGGCACACGCTCCGCCACCGCCGTTGCCACAACACCGCCCATGCTGTGGGCCACCAGCACGACCTTGTCGCATCCGGCCGCCCTGACCTGGTCGATGGTGGCGATGACACTGTCCGCATAGTCGTCCAGCGTGACATGTGCAACCGGCGAAGGCTCTCTTGCGAATGCCGCAGCATCGAGAGGCCTGCGACCATATGATGCCGGGAAGCGCGCGTTCAACCCATGCGCGGGAAGGTCTCGCGCCACCGCCAGATACCCTTTGGCAGCCAGCAGCGGAATCACGCGCTCATAAGTCAATGCACCATGCCATGCGCCATGAACGAGTACGAAGGCAGTGCTTGAAAAGTCTTGTGACATGCGGTCTCCTGAGTGTGTTCAAGCCAGGCTAGTGGCTTGATCAAGACTCTAAGAGGGCCCGCTTGGCGCAGGCAATCCCCTCTTGTCCATGAACGCAGCCAGCTTGTCCGGGAGTGCAACGGCCAAGCCCTCATCGTGCATATCACGCCATGCTTTGGGAGCCATGCCGAATCGCTCGCGAAAACGCCTGCTCAGATGCGCACAAGAGGCAAAGCCGCAGCGCGAGGCAGCCTCCTGAATGGAAAGCTGCGGCTCGGCCTTCAGAAGGGTACGCACGCGCTCCAGGCGATACCCCCACAGTTCCGCCCCGAAGCTGGTTCCATCTCCGGCCAGCCAGGCATGTAAGCTGCGCACCGAGACACCTATTTCCGCTGCGGCCCTCAACGGTGAATAGTCCGGATCCGCGTAATGGCGGCCAATGAGGGCGGCCACTTTGGCGCGCGCATGCCGGCGATGAGGTGGTGCCGCGCGTGGCTCCAGCCCCTCCGGCATCAGGGCTCGCAACAAGCTGACCATGGCCTGGGCGATGCACGCGCCATCAGGGGCCTGAATATCGGCTTGCCACTTGGACAGCGCTTGCATCTGGTTCATCAGCAAGAGCGCTGGGGCCGTGCCGGGCAGCCGCCAGGGCATCTCTCCCAAGGCTTGCACGGTGCGATCGCCCAACAGCGCATGGGGAACGGCCAGAGACAGCAGGTCCGTGGCCACAGAGTGCTGCAGCTTGAAAGGCCGGCAGCTGTCAAAGAGCAGCAAGCGTTGCGGCCCGACCTCTACCTCTTGTCCGTTCTGCACTATCCGTGCATTGCCCGTGCGATAGAGGTTGACGAACAGCACAGGCGAGCCGCCACAAGACAGATCGGCAGCGGTGCGCCACATATCATGCGCCGGGCCCCTGACCTCGTTGAGCGCAAGACAGTCGATGGTGCGATGAACCATGGCTGCCTGAAAATCGTCGGCCCGCCTCAGCTGCGGCGTCATGGGAACGAATGCCCGCGCACAAATGTCGCGCCAGAACTCCCGACGAAGCCTGGCCGGTATGGCAAGAGAAGTCCAGCTATCGTACATACGCATCATGCTCCTTGATAGCACCATAAGGCAGCCAACTTCAAGCATCCGGCCCTGAAGCCATACTCACTCGCATGCAGTCGTAAAAAAACCGGCAACCCTTGCGGGCCTGCCGGTTTTACTTGGGCTCAGCTGCACAGGCGTGTAGCCTGCAGCAGCTGCCTGCATTACACCGACGCGATGGCGGCGTTGAAGGTGGCGCTGGGGCGCATCACGGCATCCAGCTTGGCCACGTCGGGCATGTAGTAGCCGCCGATATCGGCTGCCTTGCCTTGCACTTCCTTCATCTCGGCCACGATCTTGGCTTCGTTCTCGGTCAGGCTCTTGGCCAGAGGTGCGAACTTGGCCGCCAGTGCTGCATCTTCGGTCTGAGCAGCCAGAGCCTGGGCCCAGTACAGAGCGATGTAGAACTGCGAACCACGGTTGTCCAGCTCGCCGGTGCGACGCGAAGGCGACTTGTCTTCGTCCAGCAGCTTGCCGGTGGCTTCGTCCAGAGTCTTGGCCAGCAGCTTGGCGCGGGCATTGTTTTCCTTGATGCCCAGGTCTTCAAACGAGACGGCCAGAGCCAGGAATTCACCCAGCGAGTCCCAGCGCAGGTGGTTTTCTTCCACCAGTTGCTGCACATGCTTGGGAGCGGAGCCGCCAGCACCGGTTTCGTACATGCCGCCGCCGGCCATCAGAGGCACGATGGACAGCATCTTGGCCGAGGTGCCCAGTTCCAGAATCGGGAACAGGTCGGTCAGATAGTCACGCAGAATGTTGCCGGTCACCGAGATGGTGTCCAGACCGCGGGCCACGCGCTCCAGCGTGTAGCGCATGGCGCGCACTTGCGAGAGGATGTGGATTTCCAGGCCGTTGGTGTCGTATTCCTTCAAGTAGGTCTGCACCTTCTTGATCAGCTCGGCTTCGTGCGGACGATAGGGGTCCAGCCAGAACACGGCAGGCATGCCGGAGTTACGGGCACGGGTCACAGCCAGCTTCACCCAGTCACGGATAGGAGCATCCTTGACCTGGCACATGCGCCAGATGTCGCCAGCTTCCACGTTCTGGCTCAGCAGCACTTCGCCGGTGGCGATGTCCACGATGTTGGCCACGCCGTCTTCGACGATCTCAAACGTCTTGTCGTGCGAGCCGTACTCTTCGGCCTTTTGCGCCATCAGACCCACGTTGGGCACGGTGCCCATGGTCTTGGGGTCGAAGTTGCCGTGCCACTTGCAGAAGTTGATCACTTCCTGGTAGATACGGGCAAAGGTGGACTCAGGCATCACGGCCTTGCAGTCGTAAGGCTTGCCGTCAGCGGCCCACATCTTGCCGCCCACGCGGATCATGGCGGGCATGGAAGCATCCACGATCACGTCGTTGGGCGAATGGAAGTTGGTGATGCCCTTGGCGGAATCGACCATGGCCAGACGTGGACGGTGCTCCTGGCACTTGTGCAGGTCACGGATGATTTCTTCGCGCTGCGAAGCAGGCAGGGTCTCGATCTTCTCGTACAGATTGGCCATGCCGTTGTTCACGTTCACGCCCAGCTGATCGAACAGCTTGCCGTGCTTTTCGAAGGCTTCCTTGTAGAAAATCTTCACGCAGTGACCGAACACGATGGGGTGGGATACCTTCATCATGGTGGCCTTCACGTGCAGCGAGAACAAGATGCCCGACTCGCGGCAGTCTTCGATTTCCTTTTCATAGAAGGCGCACAAGGCCTTCTTGCTCATGAACATGGAATCGATCACTTCTGCTGCCTGCAGCTTGACCTTGTCCTTGAGAACGATGCTGTTGCCGGACTTGGTCTCCAGCACCATCTTCACTTCGCGGGCCTTGTCCAGCGTCATGGACTTTTCGCCGTGGTAGAAGTCGCCCTCTTCCATGTGCGACACATGGGTTTGCGACCACTGCTTCCACTCACCCATGGAATGGGGGTGCTTCTTGGCGTAGTTCTTGACCGCTGCAGGCGCGCGGCGATCCGAGTTGCCTTCGCGCAGCACGGGGTTCACGGCAGAGCCGATGCACTTGTTGTAGCGTGCCTTGATGTCCTTTTCGGCATCGGTCGTGGCGGTTTCAGGATAGTCGGGGATGGCGTAGCCCTTGCCCTGCAATTCCTTGATCGCTTCTTGCAGCTGGCCCACGGATGCGGAGATATTGGGCAGCTTGATGATGTTGGCTTCAGGCGTCAGCGTCAGCTTGCCCAGTTCAGCCAGGTTGTTCGGAGCGCGTTGGGCTTCGGTCAAAAAGTCGGGGAACTCGCCCAAGATACGGCCTGCCAGCGAGATATCGCTGGTCTCCACATTGATGCCGGCCGGTGCTGCGAAAGCACGGATCACGGGCAGGAATGCGCTGGTGGCCAGGCGGGGAGCCTCGTCAGTCAAGGTGTAGATGATGGTGGGTTGCTGCGTACTCATCTCTTGTCTCAGGTTGTGAAAAAAGGGGGAAAGGTGCCTTGGGCCTGCATCCCGGGCTTGCGCAATGGGGCCTGACACAGCGGGACGACACTTTCTTGATGCAATGCGTTCCCACAATACAAAATTCTACGCGCAACCGGGCCGATTTTTTTAAGTCTTGTACAAGACTCAAGGATTTAGCTCAACTTTCAAAAGGCGTTTTCATTGGGAAACAGGCTTTTTTCCCCGGTTTTCTTCCATGTAAAAAAGTCGCACTGCCGCATTCATTTAGCGGCCATCACAGCCGTGCAAGTTGCGTTGAAGAGTTGCGTTGCGCGGCCTTTGGCACAAATTTGCGCGATCTTTGGCACAAAGTAGCACAGGCTTTGGCACCAAGGCTGACAAATTGGCAAGCGATCACGTCCTCGAATGTGTTGTTTTATCACCCATCGACCAGTCTCCGTTGACGATGGGGGCGTTGGATGGATGCGTTGACCAGTTGAGCTCCAACCGGGAGCACTGGCAAGAACAGGCCTTTAGCTGCCCTGTAGGTTTTTGCTGAAAAGGAGTCCTGCAAAGCCATATGGGTCACTTCTGACCGAGCGGCTCAAGTCGGCTGACCGCGAGCGCCGAACGAATGCTTTGTGGGCACTCAATAGATGGCTTCTGGTCACACCTAGCCAATCCCTCCGTACCTTTGAATAAGACATCGTGCAATACGAGACGCTTCAGTACCTGCTTGTCTCTAAAGCTCATTTTATTTTTTGTGTGCGCCTGAGCTTTTGGAGTTGACGCACCTCAAATCAAGACACAATGTACGCGGTCACTTTCGATTGAAAGTGAACCAACTGCATAAACGACGTATCTCATGTATGGGTGCATCCCTTTAGTGCTGGTTCATAACTTTACATAGGACCTCTTTTAGATGAGTACACATTCTTATAAGGATTTGTTGGCGCAACGCGAGGCTCTTGAGCAGCAGATTGCTGCCGCCCGCAAGACTGAAGTCGCAGACGCGGTGCAAAAAATCAAAGGCTTGATCGAGGCTTTCGGGCTGACACAGGATGATGTCTTCCCTGCCGCCAAGCAAAAACAAAAACGCGAGGCTGGCTCTGTGGCTCCAAAATATCGTGACCCAACCACAGGCCAGACTTGGTCCGGTCGAGGAAAGCCTCCGAATTGGATCAAAGATCAAGATCGTTCTCAGTTTGAGATTTGAAAGTGGCCCTAGCGGCCACTTTTTATTTCTCCCGACTGCCGCGGCGATCAGTCTTGCTCGCCCACTGGCGATTCTCTCAACACTGCCCCGGAGACTCCTCACTCTTGGCCCAGTTGTAAATCGCTGATTCGCCACGTTCGCGCTGATTCGCACCGCCGCCAACCGCGCACTCCTGCCGCCGGACTTCCATCTCAAAGTCCTTGAAGCATGCCCGAATTGCAGAATCCGGTCGTTGATGCTGATGGCGGCCTTGCCTTTGATTTCCTTGGGCTTTTCAGACGTCAGCTCGTACTGCTTCCGCTCGAGCGACACACCATAGTCTTCGGTCTCCCAGCGGCTGTACCCTACCGTATCGATCCATCTGTGCCCAAGCAAGCTGCTCGATGTAAGCGTCGCCTGTCATTCACAGAATGCCGCTGATAGGTTCACAGCCACGCCGTGAGCGAAGCCACATTCAGCGGGCTGCGACAAGGGACTTGCTCACATGTCCAAGCAGGGCTTTCGGCCCAAGTCCAGAAACTTCAAGTCATTTGGCCAGCCCGAGAAGATCAAGTCGCTCAGGAGGAAGCCGGATGCAGCGATAGCCTCGCCACCTCGCTCGCTTTCGTGTGCCGAACCCTAGTCGAACACCACTCCTGAAAACTGCTCAATCTTCATTCAAGGCCGGGGGTTTTTATAAGGTTCTCCAAATTGATATGACTCAAGAATTCAAAAGAAAAAAGCGATCTCTTGTTGAGAGATCGACCGTAAAAATTCTCAGCTACTTGAATTCAGCATCTTTGTAATGCGTCTTGATCGTATCAACAACGCTAAAAAAGAACGCTATTTATCTGCTGGCTACTGAATATCACATTGCTCTGCCGAACTAGCAAACGGACGCTTCAATGCCAAGCAACACACAGAATTTCGCGAAATTCGACTCCTCTGCAATGTGAACCAATGACAACAAATGAAACAAATCGCATATTGTTTGTATATTTGAGCTTGTATCCCTCAGTTTGCATGTTGATGGACCCTGCACACTCCTCCTATCCGGAGTGTCTGGATCCCTTACATGGATGGTGATGTCAGCCTAGGCCAGCGGCAAGTGAAAATGGCTTGTGCGGCCTGCATCTAGCGTAGGAGCGCGTTCTATGGTGCGGAGGTCTAGTTTCGAGTCCAAGGTTGTCACAGCATTTGGAACGGCTGCGCTGGTAGTGATCGCGATGGCACTATCGACGTGGGAAGTTGCAAATGATGCCGCCAAAGCCGCCCAAATGGTGACACATGCACACCAGTTGCTCAACAATATAGATCGCGTCAGAGGCTACTCTCTCCAATCTGAACTAACCACTCAAAATTTCCGTCTGACAGGTAATGCCGAGCATATTGCCGAGCGAAATGCAGCGATGGCTGAGCGAGAGCTTTCGCTGGAAAAAATACGGCAACTAACGATCGATAATCCAGATCAACAACGTCGCTGGACAGAGCTGCGTAAAGTCATTGACCAGCGCATGGCAGCTGCACGCCAAATTGAAAAATTGCGCAATACCCAAGGTCAGAAGGCAGCAAATGCATTTGCTGCCGCAACTACGCTTGCATCCACGCGTTTGCGCACCTATGAATTGCTGAGCGAGATGGATACCGAGGCGCGCCTGCGACTCGCTCTGGAAGAGGCCGAGCACAAGCAAGCGCGTCATAAGCTGGTGATGGCTGGAGCATTGGTCGCTGTGGCACTTATCTTGCTGTTGGGTTCCTCCTATCTTCTGATAAGACGTCAATTGCGCGAAACAGAAGCCAGTCAGCGTGCTCTGGCTGACAATGAAGAAAGCCTTGTGACTACCTTGCACTCGATCGGCGATGCAGTACTCGCAACAGACACTGAAGGGCGAATCACTCGCATGAATTCAGTGGCCGAACAGCTCACAGGCTGGAGTATCAATGAGGCTCAAGGCCGTTCTATCGAGGAAGTATTCAATATCATTCATGAGCAGACCCGCGAGCCTGCTCATATTCCTGTAGCAACGGTGTTAGCCACCGGGGAAGTGCAGATACTTGCCGACTACACCTCAATCATTGCCAGAGATGGCACCGAACGTCCAATCTCTGATAGCGCAGCCCCCATCCGCGACTCCAAAGGCCAACTACGAGGTGCTGTACTAGTCTTTAGACGTTACTTTGGAGCGAAAGGCACAACGGATCATCCGTGAGCAAAACGCGTCACTTGAAGCTGACGTGCACCAACGCACTTTGCAATGGCATGAGATTCAAAGCCATTTGCACAACGTCATCAGCGCCGTTCCGGCGCTGATTGCCTACGTTAATGCACAACAGCACTACGAGTACGTCAACACTCAGTACCGGGAGTGCTTTGCACCTGACCGCGAAGACATCACGGGTGAGTCGGTAAGAAAAATCCTCGGAGAGGAACGCTATGTTGTTGCCAATGATTTGATCGGCAAGGTCCTCGCAGGAGAGCCGCAAACATATGATTGGCAGCCCTTTCCAGGAGTTTGGCAGACTATTCAGTATGTTCCCAAACACCAAGCCGATGGAACGGTTGCTGGCTATTACGTATTGGGCACCGATATTACTGAGCGCAAGCACTATGAAGAACGTATCCAGACGCTCAATGGGGAACTCGAACAACGAGTGCATGAGTTAGAGCATATTGGCCGCGGACTGCGAACCTTGAGTGCCGGTAATCGCACCATGCTACGAGCCAGCGAAGAACAGAGTCTGCTTGAAAACATGTGCCGAGCCATCGTGGCTGCAGGAGGCTATGGCATGGCTGCAGTCTGGTATTCGGGTGACGAGCCAGATCAACAACTACGTCCGATGGCCGAGTGCAATTATCCAGGCGGTATAGAAGCACTTCGCAGTCTAGGACTCATAGCAGCCGATACGGAGCTAGGCCAAAGTCTGACAGCTAGCGCAATTCGCAGCGGCAAGGTTCAATTTGTCCGAGACATGCGCGTAGATTCCAACCATGTTCGATGGAGCGACAAGCTTGGTGAACTGAAATCAGGCGTATCTTGCCCTTTATTGGTTGAGGGCGAAGTCATTGGCGCACTATCCATTTATGACACCGAACCAGACGCGTTCGGCGAAGATGAAATCGCATTGCTGACCGAGTCAGCGGACGATCTAGCCTTTGGCATTTCCATTCTGCGTACACGCTCAGAACAACTACGTGTACAAGCAGAGATTAATCATATGCTGCGCCATGATCCCTTGACTGGACTACCCAATTCGATTGAATTCAGGGAAGTGCTGACTGCGACAATTGAGGGAAGCTCTTCGCATCCAGAACCAATCGCGGCTTTGCAATTCAATATTGAACGCCTTCGAGAAATCAACGAGGTGCTAGGTTTCTCTAATGGGGACCAGATTCTTAGAGACTTCGGAGAGCGCCTAAGGCAAAGCATTCCCGATTCTGCACATATTGCTCGTTTACGCGGAGACGAATTCGCGGTATTAGCGCCCACTCTGGATAGAGGTTCCGCCGTAGCCTTGGCCGAAGAGTTGGAAAAAACCATCTCCCGCCCTTTCCCTATCGCAGATATTGAATTGGATGTCAGTGCAAGAGCTGGCATAGCTTTGTTTCCCGAACACGGCACAACTTCCGATGAACTATTGCGTCAAATGGGAAAGGCCACCCATCAAGCCAAGGCCCGCGGACTGAGCCAGTGCGTATTCGACCCGTCGCATCAGAAAAATCAAGCGGGACGCTTGACCATGGCAGGAGAACTTCGGCGAGCCATTGCAGGCAATCAGCTGCGGCTATTTTTACAGCCAAAAGTTGATTTTTCCTCCGGGCAAATCTGTGGAGCAGAGGCCTTGGTACGCTGGATGCATCCAATTAAAGGACTAATTCCTCCCGGATTGTTTATCGACCTGGCTGAGCAAACAGGCTTGATCAAGCCTTTGACGGAATGGGTCATTGTCGCAGCCCTTGATCTGCTGCAGAGCTGGCAGGCAAAAGGTTGTGCTGTTCCTATTGCAATCAATCTCTCCGCGCGAAACTTCAGAGATGAACAGCTTTTCGCCAAGTATCGCCAATGGCATTCAGAGCGCTCTGTGTCAACCGGACTATTGGAAATCGAAATTACGGAAAGCGCCGTAATGGAGCATGCTGAATATGCTCTACGAGCACTGAGTGAGATGAGCGATGCTGGGATTCCTCTTTATGTGGATGATTTTGGAACAGGGTACTCATCATTGAGCTATCTACAAAAACTACCAGTAGATTACATCAAGATCGACCAATCATTCGTTTCTGCAATGCATCGCGATAGGGATTCTGCCACGATTGTGCGCTCCACCATTGATCTCGTACATGATCTAGGACGGAAGACAGTTGCCGAAGGTGTGGAGACCAAAGAGCACTGGGATCTGCTCAAGGATCTTGGCTGTGATATTGCACAAGGCTACTACATCGCCAAACCTATGCCTTCCAGCGATTTCCAGCAATGGGCCGAAGATTTCAGAACATCTCAGTCACGGGATAGTTCATCCTTTTCAAGATAATCCATTACATTGAAATTACGCGCCCAATAACAAAGAAACAGGTATTTTCAACATCAATGAATCTTCAAGACAGCAGAATCATGCGGTGCATAGATACGCCTGAAATTTTATTCTGACAAATTCAATAATGACAGACGAAAAATAATAATCTATAGCGAGTAAATTAATCTGGCGTTTGCAACGCCTAGATACTTTGAATCTGCACTTCGCAACTTCATAGCCGATTACATTCTCACTCCCGACCTCATACGAGATTGCAAGTTCTCGAATTTGAAAGCGTCGAGTCTGGCATCTCTTTTTTAGATGGCATTCAAAGGTCGAAACCCAAGAGCAACTGCCGACCTTATAGTTTCCGGCCTCAGACTGAAGGCCAAGCACACAAGAAGTGCTTCAAATGCGCACCACGCAAAAAAGCAAGTGCGCCAGTGGCACTATGCTGATCGCTATCGTCTATGGATTCAACTGGTCAGCGCAACACAATGACTGCCTCTGGCGCAAGAAGTGTTGGCATGAAGCAAAGACCGCGGATTTACTACACTGAAAATCCAAAGAGCCACACTTTGCCCCCAAACAGACTCCCCAACACCCGCTGTCGGTCCGACCTCGCTGCCCAATTCACTTACCTCGGACTACTACGCCTGCCACCATGACACCTGACCAATATCTTGCGCATTTGCATGCTGTGTATGCTGCATTCCAGCTGCGCTTTCACCCCTTGCCGCCGGCCAGCGAACAGGATCTGGCCGCTTTGGCCGCCGCGCTGGGGCCTCTGGATGCCGATCTTGCCGCATTCTGGCGCCTGACTGCAGGCAGCAGCACCGACAGCACCCAACCCTTGTTTCAGCGGCCAGGCTTTGTGGATGCTCTGGACCTTCTCACGCCACCGCAGGCCATGGCCCAGGCACTCCGCATGGAAAAGCGAGCCCAGCGCATGTGGGATCTGGCCGGCCCCGCGTCCCAGGACCCTCGCCTGAGCGGGCGCTGGTGGCACACCGGCTGGCAGCCGTTTGCCAGCTTCTATGGCGACATCGTGCTAATGGCTGATCATCATCCCGGTCCTGAAGGACAGCGCGGCCAGATCATTGCCTATGTGCACGACCCCGACCAGGTCTGCTGGATTGCCCCCAGCTTCTCAGCCTATCTTCAAGCGTCCGCCGACTCGATTGACGATGACAGAGAAGAATTTTTGAATGGTCCGCTGGACGAGCAAGAATAAGCGGAGCTCTGAGCTACGCCCCGGCCTGAAGGCAGTAACTGGACAGCGTGGCCGAGTCCATGAAGGCCTCTTCAAAGTAAACACGGCGGGCCAGGTCCTGCTCCGCCGCCCCCACCACCACCATCAGCGGCAGCAGATGCTCCTCCCGCGGATGGGCCGTACGCGCGCCGGGGGCCCGATCCCAATCGGCCAGCCGCTGGCTGCGCGCGGCAGGTGTCATCTGCATCAGCGTCTCGGCCAACCAATCGTCAAACAGCTTGGAAGGCGCCCGCCCCACGGGGCCGAAACTACGCATATTGTGATAGCTGGAGCCGCTGCCAATGATGAGAACTCCCTCGTCACGCAACGGGGCCAGCGCACGACCCACGGCCAGGTGTTCTGCAGCGTTCAGATTGCTGCGCAGGCTGAGCTGAAGCACGGGCACATCGGCCTGCGGATAGATCACAGCCATGGGCACAAACATGCCATGGTCGTAGCCGCGCTGGTCGTCAGCCCGCACGTCCTCTCCAGCCTGCGCCAGCAACTGCTGCACCCTGCCTGCCAGCTCAGACGAGCCGGGCGCACGGTAATGCAGGTTATAGGTTTGCGGCGGAAAGCCGCCATAGTCGTACAGCATGCCAGGATGGGCGGCACTCTGCACGGTGAAAACCGGCTCCTCCCAATGGGCGGAGATCAGCAACACGGCCCGGGGCCTGCGCGCCAGTTGGCGCGGAATATTGCGCAAGCCCTCGGCCATCAGCTCATGCCAGTCGTGCATCTCCGGCACCCAGGGCCAGGGGCCGGCGCCATGGCAGAGAAAGTACACCGGCATGCGAGCGCCTGCCTCCATTGGCCCGGAAACCGCCTGACTGCCCAGGCCTTCACGCTCCTCCATACCAGTCTCTCCCATGCATCAATAGGTCATCAAAAACATAGCTGCCTGCACTTTCCGCATCAAAACTGGAGACCTAAAACTCCTCATTCTTAGCAGACGGGCATAAAAAAACCTCCTTGCGGAGGTTTTTGCCAACGATCAGGTCCGAGCCGTGCAGCCGCAGACCTGATGCCGTATTGCCGTGATCAGGCAGCGAAGTTGGCTTCGGCGAACTTCCAGTTCACCAGCTTTTCCAGGAAGGTTTCGACAAACTTGGGACGCAGGTTGCGGTAGTCGATGTAGTAAGCGTGTTCCCACACGTCCACGGTCAGCAGCGCCTTGTCGGCGGTGGTCAGGGGGGTACCGGCAGCGCCCATGTTGACGATGTCCACGGAACCGTCGGCCTTCTTCACCAGCCAGGTCCAGCCGGAACCGAAGTTGCCGGCAGCGGAAGCCACGAAAGCCTTCTTGAACTCGGCGTAGGAGCCCCACTTCTTGTTGATGGCATCAGCCAGAGCGCCTGTAGGATCTGCTCCGCCGTTGGGGGTCATGCAGTTCCAGAAGAAAGTGTGGTTCCAGATCTGGGCAGCGTTGTTGTAGATGCCGCCGGAAGACTTCTTGACGACTTCTTCCAGATCCATATTTTCGAATTCGGTGCCCTTTTGCAGGTTGTTCAGGTTCACCACATAGGCGTTATGGTGCTTGCCATGGTGGAATTCCAGGGTTTCCTGGCTGTAACCGAACGGAGCCAGTGCATCGATAGCGTATGGCAGGGGGGGCAGAGTGCGTTCCATGATGGTTTTCCTCGTGGTTGAAATTTTTGGGGGCCGTCCAGTGCCAAGGCGCCTGAGCGGTGACCGCTGTGCCGGCCGGCACATTGCTGTACTACAGACGTCAAGTATTGCACTAACCGAACCATTGTAGAAAGAACTGAGAGGCTGCGGGCCACTCATCAGGACTATTGCGCACGCAGCCAAAAGCATGCGCTCACGGCTTACAGCGCATGAACACTGGCCCCTGTTGCATTGCCTGCGCCGATTGCAAAAGAGTTCTGATGAAGAACCCGGTTAGCGTGCAGGTGTTTTGCTGCCAGCTTGTGACTGGCGAGCATCAAAGCAGGCGCGGCTGAGTGACCACCACATCCACCGCTCCGTCCGACAACTGAGCCTTCAGTGCCGTCCCCGGAACGGCCTGCCTGGCCTGGGTCACAGGCCTGCCCTGCTGATCCGTCAGCAAGGCATAGCCGCGCTGCAACACCAGGCGCGGGTCCAGCAGTTGCAAGCGCAGGTCGATACGATCCAGCGTTTGCCTTTGCTGCTCCAGACTGCGCTGGAAGATATTGGGAAAATTAACCTGTATCGCTTGCTGGTTCTGCGCAAGCCGCTGCAATTTCAATAGCATGGAGTGGCGCAGGCGCTGCGCCTGACGACTGAGCTGCAACTGATTGCGCGCCAACTGCTCGCTGGGCCGCCCCAAACGCTGTGCAGCGATATCCAGGCGCTGGGCCTGGCGGTCCAGCACACGCTGCACCGCGTTGTCCATGCGGTCCTGGGCCAGAGCCAGCGCACCCAACCAGACCTCGCGCGGCTGGGCTGCCAGCTCGGCCGCAGCCGTGGGCGTGGGCGCACGCAGGTCGGCGCAAAAATCGGCAATGGTGAAGTCGGTTTCGTGACCCACGCCGCTGATCAGCGGCACCGGGCTTTGCACAATGGTGCGCGCCAACTGTTCGTCGTTGAAGGCCCACAGGTCTTCCAGCGAGCCACCACCGCGCACCAGCAAGATGGTGTCTATCACCGGCTGCCGCGTGGGGTCAGCAGGCAAATTGCCGCTTGGGCCTTGCCCGTCTCGCGCCAGCCGATACAGCTTTGACAATGCCTGCACCAGTGACTGCGGCGCCTGTGCGCCTTGCACCAGAGCTGGCACGATCACCACCGGAATATGTGGCACGCGACGGCGCAGCGCCGTCACCACATCGTGCAAGGCGGCCGCGCCCAGAGACGTGACCAAGCCGATGCCGCGCGGCAAGGGTGGCAGCGGCCTCTTGCGCGCAGGGTCGAACAGTCCCTCGGACTCCAACTGGGCCTTGAGGCGCAAAAACTGCTCGAACAGTGCCCCCTGCCCGGCTCGCTGCATGCTCTCCACCACCAGTTGCAGATCGCCACGCTGCTCGTAGACGCCTAGACGCCCTCTGACTTCGACCAGCTCGCCATCACGTGGCGAGAAACCGACCTGCTCGGCCGCACGACGGAACATGGCACAGCGAATCTGCCCGCTCGCGTCCTTGAGGTTGAAATAGCAATGCCCGCTGGCAGCGCGCGAAAAGCCACTGAGCTCGCCGCGCACCGCGACCGGATTGAAGCGAGCCTGCAAGGCATCGCCAATGGCGTGGCATAGCGCGCCAACTTCCCACACATGCGGCGTGGTTGCTGAGTTTGGACGTTCAAACATTGAATTCATGCGGTGTCAGCGAGGTCTTACGCGGGCCTGATTCTCCACAGATGTCGGCGTCCAGCCTTGTCGGCGACAAAGCCAGAAAAATCCTAAACAACACATGAGGAATATCATCCATCTTATTGATTTAAAACAACTTATAAGGCTTCACACAGGTGTCAAACTCGTAACAAGCCTTTAAAGCGAAGCAGATAACTGCCCGGCATAGCAACTAGATCACAAAGTTATCCACAGATTTCTGTGATATACGCGAAAGCATTCGCAAAGAATCGCAAGCACTTTGTGCCTGCTCTGCCGCTCCAAGCTCCTTGCGCTAGCGCTGCCGCACGATCTTGCTGCGCTGGCTCAAGCCTGCCGTATGAGGCCTGTAAAAACGGGTCGCAGCGGCACGGCAGTGGGTCATAATCGTCGGCTGCAATTTCTGAACGACGAGGGAGAGCAACGTTGCTGTCGATCATACAAGCCGCAGGATGGCCTATCTGGCCTTTGATTGCCTGCTCGATTCTGGCCCTGGCCCTGATTTTTGAGCGCTTTGCCTCGCTGAAAGCCAGCAAGGTCGCGCCGACCAATCTGCTCAATGAAGCGATTTCGGTCTCCACCAAGCACCTGCCCAGCGCTGAAACCACCCAGCAACTGGCGCAAAGCTCGGTATTGGGTGAGGTGCTGGCCACTGGTCTGCGTACCCGCCAGGCACATCCCGAAAGCAGCGAGGAAGAGCTGCGCTCGGCCATGGAGGGCGCGGGCCGCGCCGCCGCCCACAAGCTGGAAAAGTATTTGAGCGCCCTGGCCACCATTGCCTCGGCCGCGCCGCTGCTGGGCCTGTTGGGCACGGTGATCGGCATGATCGAGATTTTCGGCTCCCAGCCCGGAGCCAGCTCCGGCGCCGGCAACCCCGCCCAGCTCGCCCATGGCATCTCGATTGCGCTCTACAACACGGCATTCGGCCTGATGGTGGCCATTCCGTCGTTGATCTTCTGGCGCTATTTCCGCGCCCGTGTGGACGGCTATCTGCTGGGCATGGAACTGGCGTCCGAGCAGTTCGTGCGCCATCTGGGCCGCATCAAGCCTGCCAAGTAAGAAGCGGAACACATCCATCATGAACTTCCGTCCTCGTCACCGCGATGAGCCCGAGATCAATCTGATTGCCTTCATCGACGTGCTGCTGGTGGTGCTGATCTTTTTGATGCTCTCCACCACTTACAGCAAGTTCACCGAGCTGCAGCTGACCTTGCCCGTGGCCGACACCGAGCAGCAACGCGATCGCCCCAAGGAAATCATCGTCGGCGTCTCTGCTGATGGCCGCTACTCCGTCAACAAGCAAGGCGTGGATGACCGCAGCGTCTCCTCTGTTGCCGCCGCCCTGTCCGGTGCGGCAACAGCGGGCAATGACAGCGTGGTCATCATCAGTGCCGATGCCAACTCCCCGCACCAGTCGGTGGTGACCGTCATGGAAGCGGCCCGCCACGCGGGACTGTCGCAGATCACGTTTGCCACCCAGACCTCGGCCAGTGCAGGCAAGGCCAACTAGAAGCCTCTCGGGGAATAGGCAGCAGATGAAAAAACGGGCCAGATGGCCCGTTTTTCTTTGCACCCATGCCATTTCTCAGGCCTGGAGTCCCAGCACCGTCAGATCCAGCTTGCCGCCAGAAACCGGCGGACACCAGAAATAGCAGCCCGTCAGCGGCCTGGAAAAGCGGAACAGTCCATCGCTGATGCCGTCATCCATGCCCAGCATGCGGCGCATCTGAGCCTCGAAAGCGTCAAAGCTGCAACCAAAGGCGGAGAACATCAAGCCGCTGCGATCACTGCCCTGCGGGCTGACGCTCCACCAGGGCATTGAGCGTCGCACCACAAAGGCTTCCGGCTCAAAGCTCTCCTGCGCCGTGCGCTTGACATGGGCCGACTCAGGGGCATCGTCCAGTTCCTCGTTGTCGCTGCGGCGGCGACCCACGGCATGGTCCTGCTCCATGGTGCTCATGCAGCCAAAGGCAGAGTAGTCATGTTGCCACTGTTGCAAGGCCCAGTAGCTGCAGCCGTCCATGCCTGCCCCCTGCTCTGCCGCAATGCCGGCTGCCACGGC
Organism: Comamonas sp. HJ-2; assembly: GCF_053615495.1. Lineage (NCBI taxonomy): Bacteria > Pseudomonadati > Pseudomonadota > Betaproteobacteria > Burkholderiales > Comamonadaceae > Comamonas > Comamonas sp. HJ-2. Next base: position 143,589 of record NZ_JBSIFD010000005.1, read on the forward strand.
CTCATCGTCCTCGGGGTTCTCGGTGCCGTCTTCATAACCGGTCAGATCACGGCCGTGACCGTTGTCCGAACGCTGGTGCACAAAGGCATCCACGATGTGATCAAGCTTGAAGACCGGCGCCAGCAAGTTGGTCAGCTTGGCCGTCAGAGCGATCAGCTCACCGCGTTGATCGCCGCGCAGCCACAGGCACAGCGCATAAGGTGTGCTGGGTGCTTCGAACTGCGGGCCCTTGAGGTGCGGGAACTCGCGCATCAGCGGCAGTTTCTTGTCCAGTTGCTGCAGCACCTGCAGGCCCAGACCCGCCACTATCTGCTGACCGTCAACACTGGTCTGCAATTTCTTCAGACTGTTCTGCAAATCTGCACCTGCACCGACCAGGGTGAAGAAAACATAGCGCCCCTGTTCAGGAAGAGACGCCAGAATGCCTGCTTGTGCTTTTGTCATGGGGTTGCCGATTCAATTGATGGAAAACACATCAAAGTTTAGTAGCGAATCAGCAGCGCCCCGCCGAGCCTTGAGCCGCTTGCCGGATTTGAAAAAATTCAGCCTCAGGCGCAAAAAAGTCGCGACTTTGCCCAAACCACCATTTTTCCGCTGCTAGAATTCATCCCATCGACGACAGGCGCGTAGCTCAGCTGGTTAGAGCACCACCTTGACATGGTGGGGGTCGTTGGTTCGAGTCCAATCGCGCCTACCAAACATCGCAAGCAAAACCAGAGCTTGCAAGCAAGACAGCCCGCTGAAAAGCGGGCTTTTTTTTCTGCCCCTCTCTTGGAGCGCCGACGCATGGATCACGCCATGCATTGAGCTCGGGCCGTCAATGTCGCGCTCTGCGTCGTTTTCACGCTCCGTCAGGGATGGTCGGCTCCACCAGGAGGGCAAGCAACTGCAGCGACTCCTGCCAGCCCAGATAGCAGGCCTGCTCGGGAATCACGTCGGGAACGCCCTCCTGCACCACATGCAGCTCGGTGCCACAAAACACGGCTTTCAAGTTCACGGTGGTGATCATTTCACCCGGCAGATTCGGGTCCTCGAAGCGGTCGGTATGGCGTATGCGCTGGCCTGGCACCAGCTCCAGAAACTCGCCGCCAAAGCTGTTTTGACTGTTGGCGGAAAAATTGATGAAGCTCATGCGATAGCGGCCGCCCACACGGGCGTCAAATTCATGCACCTGCGCTGCGAAACCATGGGGCGGCAACCACTTGACCATGGCTTCGGGGGTCGTGAAGGCCCGATAGACGCGTTCGGGCGGAGCTTTGATCACACGGTGCAGTCGAATGGTCTGTGGCATGCGAGACTCCTGAGGTATAGGCCACAAGCTTAGCTCTCATCACAATGACTGGCTACCAGCTTCTCGAGAATGCGCTCATCAGCCGCTGCGTCAAAACAAGCACCACTACAGCCAACTCCATTGACCCATCCTCGACATTCACAGAACCCGATGAAGGATTCGCCGACTTTAGGCAGATGGCTGTCCATGGCACGCGATGACGAGATCGTCATCGACGCCGCCGACATCAACCATGAGGCATCGTCCAATCTGTGGTGCTTTTCTCCGTGCGATGACGAGTCCCTGGGTCTCAGTGCTGCAGCTCTTGTCGATTTCATCAACCAGGTCATGACAGCCAGGCGAGAGAAATTGAGCGGAAATTCATCCATGCTTTTCTATTGCTGGCATGACGCACAGACGAGGCAGCTACGCTTCAGTCTTGTCTCCAGCACACATGGCCGGCTGCCTTTCGGCGGCGCCATTAACCCCTCTGCAGAGCTCGCCGCCGTCGCAGAACATGTCGTCAAGAAGGACTGGCTCAATGCCGACTGGGGCAAGACTGGGCCGAACGGCCCTGGTGCAAAAACAGCCTTGAGCCTGCCCATGATCGTTGCCAACCTTTAGCAGCCAAGCCCAGCCTTCAGACTCATCACTGCCCAGGCCAGTCACCGGCCTGAACGCTCCCGCCGCAATTCAGAAGCTGCCCACGGACATAGGGCAGGGAACATGGCACACTGTGGCAAACAGCAGCGAGAGCAATGCGGACCGGAGCATCGCTTTGCTAGTCGCAAGCTTGTCTCAGCCTCATGAAAACTGCCCCGGGAGTTCGTATGGGCAAAGGCAAACCAGACGCCGCAGTGGCGTTTTCAGCTATCGCATCCCCGCTTGTCGACTCGGCAGTCGAACAGGCCCGGCACATAGCCCGAGAGCCCGCCGCCGAGGGGATTCATCAATTGCGCGTTGCGCTGCGCAACCTGCTGACACTATGGTGGCTCTACCGCCCCCTGATGGGCGCCGAGGAATATGCACGGCAGCGCGGCTGCCTGAAATCGATTGCCGGCGCAGCAGGCAAGGCCCGCGATTACGACATTCTGATCGAGCTGCTGAGCCGTCATGGCAAATGCAGTGCAGCCGGCATTGCCGCAATATACGTCGCTCGCGAGGCGGCCTTGCAGGCTGGCAGAGAAATCCTGTCACCTCCGCATATACAGACATGCCTGCTGAAAACGCTGACACAAACAGAGGCAGGCTTGCGCGCCAAGCCTCGCCAGCTGCGATTGGGAGCACTTGCCGAAGCACGGATCGCAAAATCCAGGCGGCAATTGCACCAACGCATCAAGCGGGCGATAACAGCGAACAAGCCAGATATCGAAGCATTTCACGATGTCAGAAAAGCCGGCAAGAAAACTCGTTATCTGCTGGAGCTATTCGGACCTCTGCTGCCCAAAGATCATCACCGTCTGCTCAAACGCCTCAAGAAAATCCAGCAACCTCTCGGAGAGCTGAATGATCTTGCCGCCAGCGAAAGCCTGCTACGCCAGAACCTGCGCCTGATCTCCACACCGGATCAAGCGAAAAAGCTAGAACGCTGGCTCAAGAGAAAACGCAAACGTCGCCAGAGTACTCTGGCCTGCACGCTGCGGCAGGATTGGCAGTCCAAGCGGCCCGGTTAAGGGCCTAATACGGCACCACTATCAGTCCCACACAGGAGCCAGGCCTTCGGGACTGACTTCTCGCCCGTTACGCTCCAGCGCGGCGATCAGCGCCATGTCTTCGGCATCCAGCTTGAGGTCGCGCGCCAGCAGGTTGCTGGCCAGGTTCTCGCGCTTGGTCGACGAGGGAATCACCGCATAGCCCAGCTGCAGCGCCCAGGCCAGGGCCACCTGCGCCACCGTGGCGTTGTGCTTGGCGGCAATCTGCGCCAGCACCGGGTCCTTGAGCACCTTGCCGTAGGCCAAGGTCATATAGGAAGTGACCTGAATGCCCTGCTCCTTCAAAAAGGCGGTCAGCTTGTGGCTCTGCAGATAGGGGCTCAGCTCGATCTGGTTGGTGGCAATCTCGCCCTGGCCTACGGCCGCGATGGCCTGCTTGGTCAGTTCGATATTGAAGTTGGAGATACCGATCTGGCGGGTCAGCCCCTGGGCCTTGGCCTCGGCCAGCGCCTCCATGTACTCGGACAGCTCGACACCATTGCCGGGGGCGGGCCAGTGAATCAAGGTCAGGTCCACGTAGTCCGTACGCAGCTTTTTCAGGCTGTCCTGAAGGCTGGAGATCAGCTTAGCTTTGCTGTAGTTCTCGACCCAGATCTTGGTGGTGACGAACAGATCGCCACGTGCCACGTCGCTCTCGGCAATCGCCTGACCGACTTCAGCCTCGTTGCCATAGATCTGAGCCGTGTCGACAGCGCGATAACCCACATCGAGTGCATTGCGCACGGAATCGATCACGGTCTGACCGGAGAGGCGGAAGGTACCGACGCCGAAGAAAGGAATATGGCTCATGAAATAACTCCTGAATGAGATTGAAGACGGCAGCCAGTCCTGAGCTTCCATGTCTGCTATCAGGCCAGGCTTTTCCGATGCCTGAAGTTTGCCCAACCCATATTTGTAGATTAAGCCCTGTATTTCACAAATTCTTTTGAAATTAAATCAAATATAGAACTCGAATCTTGCGCCAGCAGTGACCAGTCTTCATCATCTTTGATAGCAACACGTGCCCCAGCAGAAACGACTGCCATGCCCACCGCGGGAATGCTGGCTTGGACGCCATCGGCAATCACCAACAGTCGGTCCACAGAGGCGAATTCGGCAATGCGCCGGTGACCAGGGCGAACAACAGAACCACGGACAGGTTTCCGGCGCGGTGTCCTCGATTAATATTTGCAGATCAAGCTTGGCATCCCCCATTTTTCTTGAACCGAATTCAACAATGAAGACCACGCTCGATGAATTGCAGGCCTTGTGGCCGTCGTGGACACGGGGTCCATCACGGCCGCTTCGGAGCTGCTGGGCCTGACAATTTCGGCTACCAGCCGCACGCTGGGACGCCTGGAAGAAAAGCTGCAGACCACGATGCTGCGTCGCACGACCAGACGCCTGGAACTCACCGAGGAAGGCGCCACCTTATTGCAGCATGCCCGCGCCATACAGGCATCGGTGGACGAAGCGGAGGAGCTGATGGCGGCGCGGCGCATGCGGCCGGCGGGAAGATTGCGTGTCGATGCAGCCCCCCTTCATGCTGCATGTGCTGGTGCCGCTGATTGCAGGATTTCGTGCGCGCTACCCCGAGGTGGAGCTGGAGCTGAACTCCAACGAAGGCATCATCGGCGTGCTCAAGGACTCCACGCTGCACGCCCGCCCTGTGGGCATCAGTCGCATTCGCGTGCTGGCCAGCCCGGCCTATCTCAAGCGCCATGGCATGCCCGCCAGTCCGACACAGCTCGCCCAGCACAGCCTGCTGGGCTTTACCCAGCCCGAGTCGCTCAACGACTGGCCGCTGCGCGACGCCGACGGCAACGCCGTGCGCATTCGCCCGGACATTGCCTCCTCCAGCGGCGAGACACTCCGGCATATGGCTCTGGCCGGCCTGGGCATAGTCTGCCTGTCGGACTTCATGACCCGCACAGACCGCGAGCAAGGAAATCTGGTGCAGCTGCTCGGCAAGCAGACACTGGACATCTGCCAGCCCATCAATGCGGTCTACTATCGAAACACCGCACTGGCGGCGCGCATCACCTGCTTTGTGGACCATGTGATGGAAACGCTGAGCAGCCGTCCCTTCGGGACCTGAGCGACGCAAGCCGGCGAATCAAAGACGATGGCGGCTGTCATACCTGTGTCGCGATGACGCTGCGCAATGGGCTTGCAGCGCAGCTCTTGCTGCGGAGCTGAACCGCCGCACCAGAGCACGCCAGGGATGGACGGCAAATCAAGCCCCCATGGCTGGCTGCTGCTGGCTGCTGCTGGCTGCTGCTGGCCCGCAAAGGCTGCGCTGCTTTTGAATTGAATGCCGTGACTGCACGGTTTGCTTAGAGAGGTGCATGTGATCAGCATTTTGGGCATCGTTCTTTCACTCGGTCTGCTCATCACTTTGGCCTATCGCGGCGTCAGCGTGCTGCTGCTGGCACCACTGACAGCCCTGCTGGCCGTGGCCTTCGGTGCACCGGAGCTGATGCTGGTCAGCTACACCCAGATCTTCATGGTCAGCCTTGGCGGCTTTGTCATCGCCTACTTTCCGCTGTTCTTGCTGGGCGCGGTCTTCGGCAAGCTGATGGAAGCCTCGGGGGCAGCTCACATCATTGCCCATGGCATTGCGGCAGCACTGGGCGAGCGGCGCGCCATACTCGCCGTGGTGCTGGCCTGCGCCGTTCTCACCTACGGCGGTGTTTCCTTGTTTGTCGTGGCCTTTGCGGTGTATCCCATCGCCCAGGCGCTTTTCCGGCGTGCCGACATCCCGCGCCGCCTCATGCCGGCCACGATTGCGCTGGGAGCCTTTACCTTCACCATGACGGCGCTGCCCGGCACGCCGGCCATCCAGAACGCGATTCCCATGCCCTATTTCGGCACCACGCCGTTTGCCGCGCCGGGACTGGGCCTGATCGCCGCAGCCGTGATGCTGATGCTCGGCCTGTGGTGGCTGCACTGGCGCAGCGCGCAGGCGCGCTCCAGGGGAGAAGGCTTTACCGCCGAGGATGAAGCCCAGCAGCCGGCGGACGAACTTGCTCCAGCAGCAGAGGCCACCCCCAGCCATCTGGAGCTGGGCAAGGCCTTGCTGCCTGTTGCCGTGGTGATCGCTCTGAACTATCTTTTATCGGTGCATGTGCTTGCAGGTCTGGACACGCGCTATCTGGCCGAGGCCCGTTTCGGTGCCACCAGCATCGAGGCGCTGCGCGGCATCTGGGCCGTGATTGCGGCCCTGACCGCGGCAATCTGCCTGCTGGTTGCCCTGTGGTGGGGCCGCCTGCCACAGCTCAAGCAACTGCTCGACCAAGGCGCCAGCGCCTCGGCCCTGCCGCTGCTGAACACGGCCTCCCAGGTCGGTTATGGTGCTGTCATCGCCTCGCTGGCAGGCTTCACGCTGATACGCGATGCGGTGCTGAACATCTACCCGGACAACCCGCTGATCTCGATGTCGATCGCCATCAATATTCTGGCCGGCATCACCGGCTCGGCCTCGGGCGGCATGAGCATTGCCCTCCAGACCCTGGGCAGCACCTGGCTGCAGATGGGTGAGGCCGCCGGCCTGTCGCCCCAGTTGCTGCACCGCGTCACGGCCGTCGCCACGGGCGGACTGGACACCTTGCCGCACAACGGCGCCGTCATCACCCTGCTGGGCATCTGCGGGCTCACGCATCGCCAGTCCTATCTGGACATTGCCATGGTGGCTATCGTCCCGGCCGTCGCTGCCCTTGCCGTCATCGTGGCGCTGGGCAGCCTGTTTGGCAGTTTTTGATCCCGAGCTCCCGGGATCAGGGCCCAGGTATTTGCGCATCACGCAGGCCCGTTGGCTGCGGGAACTCCGGCCGCGCCCGTATGATCCCAACCCCTATGCCTCAAAACACCGCCCAAGCATCCTCCTCGCAACATGGCTTGCGCGCCCTCTGGCGCCAGCGTGGAGCGGGTGCCTGGCTACTGTGGCCGCTATCGCTACTCTATGGAGTGCTGCAGGCCTGGAACGCCAGGCGCATGCTCGGCCGCCAGCAAAGCACGGGGCTGCCAGTCATCGTCGTCGGCAATGTGATTGCGGGCGGCGCGGGCAAGACCCCCGTGACTCAGGCCGTGGTGGCCCACCTCAAGGCCAGGGGCTGGCAGCCGGCCATCATCTCGCGCGGCTATGGCCGCAGGATCGAGAACGGACAGGATTGCCGTGAGGCCCTGCCGGACAGCCCCGCCAGCGAGGTCGGCGACGAGCCCGCCCTGCTGGCGCGCAGCACCGGCGTGCCGGTCTTTGTCGCCTCCAGGCGTCTGGAGGCGGCGCAAGCGCTGCGCCAGCGCTACCCGCAGGTCGACGTGATCGTGAGCGACGACGGCCTGCAACATCTGGCCCTGGCACGCGATGTGGAGCTGTGCGTCTTCAATGATGAAGGAGTCGGAAACGGCTTTCTGCTGCCCGCAGGCCCGTTGCGCGAGCCCTGGCCTCGCCCGGTGACGGCCACACTGCATGCCGGCCAGCCGCCCCGGCCACTGGGCTCTTCACCGGCGTTCGCGCTGCAGCGCAGCCTGGCCGACACCGCCCACAACGGCCATGGCCAGAGCATCCCGCTGCGCAGTCTGGCCGCTCAGAGCCCGGAGGCCGTGGCCGCCGTGGCACGCCCCGAGTCCTTTTTTGCCATGCTGGCCGCCCAGGGCATCACTCCGGCAGCAACCCAGGCCCTGCCCGATCACTATGATTTCGAGAGCTTCTCGCGCACGCTGGCAAACGACAAACCCTTGATTTGCACCGAAAAAGATGCCGTCAAGCTCTGGCGCAGCCATCCTGAAGCCTGGGCCGTTCCCCTTGAGCTGCAGCTGCCGCAGGCCTTCTGGGAGCTGCTGGACGCTCAGCTGGCCAAGGCCAGCGCCAATATTCGCCGCGATGGCAAGCCAGCCTGACTATCATTGAGCCTATGGATCGGCCTCGGCTGATCACCCCTTTTTTGCAGCGCCAGCCCCCTGCTGGCGCCCTCATCCCGTTTTGCAGGAATACTCCATGGACGCCAAACTTCTCGAACTGCTGGTCTGCCCCGTCACCAAGGGCCCGCTGCGCTTTGACCGCGAGCATCAGGAGCTGATCAGCCACAGCGCGCGTCTGGCCTATCCCGTGCGCGACGGCATCCCTGTGCTGCTGGAAAACGAAGCCCGTACCCTGTCCGACGACGAGCTGGAAGAAGAAAAGCAATAAGCCATGAGCTATACGGTACTGATCCCGGCCCGCCTGTCCTCGACCCGTCTGCCCGGCAAGCCCCTGGCCGATATTGCCGGCTTGCCGATGGTGGTGCGCGTGGCCCAGCGCGCGGCTCTGGCCGGCGCAGCCCGCTGCGTGGTGGCGGCCGACGACGAGAGCATTGTGGCGGCCTGCGCCCGGCATGGCGTCCAGGCCATTCTGACCCGCAAGGATCATCCAAGCGGCAGCGACCGTCTGGCCGAAGCCTGTGCGCAACTGGGCCTGTCCGGCGACGATGTGGTCGTCAATGTGCAGGGCGACGAGCCGCTGATCGACCCCAAGCTGATCGAGGCTGTGGCGCAACTGCTGCTGGCCCGTCCTGAAGCCAGCATGGGCACGGCGGCTCATCCTATTGATAGCCTGACGGATTACCGCAACCCGAACGTGGTGAAGGTGGTCTGTGACGCCAAGGGTCTGGCCAGCTATTTCAGCCGCGCCCCCATCCCCTGCTCACGCGACCACGGCGATGAAGCCTGGTGGCAGACGGCGGCCCCCAGGGCCGGTCACACAGGTTTCACACCGCTGCGCCATATTGGCATCTACAGCTACAAGGCCGGTTTTCTGCGCGAGTTCCCGCAACTGGCACCCGCGCCGACCGAAGCCATGGAGCAGCTGGAGCAGCTGCGCGCCCTCTGGCACGGCCACCGCATTGCCGTGCATATCACGCCCGATGCACCGGGTGCCGGCGTCGACACGCCCGAAGACCTGGAGCGCGTGCGCGCTGTTTTTGCTGGTTGAAAAAAAGACCTGCGCACCTTGGCGACACCGGTGCGCAGGCTGTCTTCATCCAGGGCTGCTCACGCATCAAGCCGGCAGCTGCCCAGCCCACGCGCGCAGTCCCAAAGGGCCCTGGGCCAGTCCAGGAAAGCGCTGATCGCTATACTTTCCGCATAGTCCGAATAGCATATGTAACGGCTTCGGCACCTGGATTACAACTACAGCAATCGCGTTTGCAGCGGATACATGCCTTCAATTGGCCGCACTTGTGACAGCCTTGACTGAATTGTGTAAGCCTGTGTTGGTCTTGTGCGTGCTATCCTTGCCCGCGAAAAAATACGGCCCGGGGACTACGGACGACCACCCGTCTGCCTGGGCCAGCAAGAATTTCTACTCTCCTCAAGGATTTCCATGAAACTGATTTTGTTGGGTGCACCCGGCGCCGGCAAAGGCACTCAGGCGGCCTTTATTTGCCAAAAGTACGGTATCCCTCAAATCTCTACGGGCGACATGCTGCGCGCCGCCGTCAAGGCTGGCACCCCTCTGGGTCTGCAAGCCAAGGCCGTGATGGACGCCGGCCAGCTGGTCAGCGACGATCTGATCATCAACCTGGTCAAGGAACGCATTGCCCAGCCCGACTGCGCCAAGGGTTTCCTGTTTGACGGCTTCCCCCGCACCATCCCCCAGGCCGACGCCATGAAGGCCGCCGGCGTGAAGCTGGACTATGTGCTGGAAATCGATGTGCCCTTCGACGCCATCATCGAACGCATGAGCGGCCGCCGCAGCCACCCCGCCTCGGGCCGCACCTACCATGTCAAGTTCAACCCTCCCAAGGTGGAAGGCAAGGACGACGTGACCGGTGAAGACCTGGTTCAGCGCGAAGACGACAAGGAAGAAACCGTCAAGAAGCGCCTGGACGTCTACAGCAGCCAGACACGTCCTCTGGTGGACTACTACAGCAACTGGGCCAAGGCCGATGCAGCAGCGGCCCCCAAGTACCGCGCCATCAGCGGCACAGGCAGCGTGGAAGAAATCACCGAACGCGCTCTGGCCGCTCTGGCTTCCTGATCGCCCTGATCACTCGCTCATGGAGCCTTGCCGACTTTCGCGGCCAGGCATCTCTGGGCAAAAAAGGCCGGTGTCTTCACCGGCCTTTTTTGTTTTTGAAGCTCGCGCTCCCGGCCTTCCGGCCGGCGGGATAGCTGCACCAAGGATGGCATTGCAGCCATCAATATTCATAGCTGCCTGCGCCTACATTCATTGGACTTCAGGTAAAAACACCATAAATACTCTTTATTAACGCAGGCTGACCGCTCTCATAATAAGAGCATCAATCCAATGCGTGAGGCCAGCCCATCAGCTCCAGCATCAGGCTGATTCTGGCCTTGGCCGCCGGCAGGCTGCTCACACGGCCATCCCCCGCTCCCTCGGCCCGCACCACCTGCCCCTCCTCGCACCGGGTCGTGATGCGCAAAGCCATGCCCTGCGCCTGCGCCCAGTCCAGGGCTGGCGCCAATGCCTGATGGACCGTGCCATTGCCCGTGCCCACCACCACCACGGCACGCACGCCTGCCGCATACCAGGCCTGCATCACCGCCAGCGCTACGGCACTGTTGCAGCCGGCATGACTGTGCAGCAGCTCCACCAGGGGCCAGTGATCTGCGGGCGGTAAAGCGATTGCAGTGGAGCTGGCCGCAACGACCGGCAGCCCGCCTGTTGCCCAGCGCAGCCGCCCCTCTTCCACCCAGCCCTGCGGGCCGGCACCACTGCCATCGAAGGCATCCACACGGTAAGGATGCACCTTGCGCACCTGGCGTGCACTGAACACCCGGCCCGCCACCACGGCAAGCACACCGCGGCCAGCAGCCTGCATGTCGGCCGCACAGGCCACGGCATCGCGCAGATTGCCGGGGCCGTCAGCCGAAATGGCTGTGGCCGGGCGCATGGCGCAGGTCAGTACCACGGGCTTTGCCGGGTGCAGAACACATTGCAGAAACCAGGCGGTTTCCTCCAGCGTGTCGGTGCCATGGGTGATCACGATGCCGCTCACGTCATCACGAGCGAGCAGCTCGGCACATCGCAGCGCGAGTGCATGCCAGGTCGCGTGATCCATATCCTTGCTGTCCAGCTGCGCCAGCTGCTCCACCTGCAGCGACGCAGAAGCAACGAGCTCCAGGTCCGGCACGGCCTGCAGCAGCTGAGCCACGCCCAGTTGGGCCGCACGGTAGCCCACACTGGTGCCCGCCTGCTCGGCAACACCGGCAATCGTGCCACCGGTGCCCAGAATGACGATATTTTTGTCACGTTCCACTTGCAGTCCTCTTCAAACTGATTAAAAATACAGGTACTGGATGAACACACAGTATTCATCATCGATCGATCAAGGAATGCCCATGGACCACCCCAAGCTCACTCCCCGCCAGCAGCAGATTCTGGACCTCATCCAGTCCAGCATCGCTCGCACGGGTGCGCCCCCTACCCGGGCCGAGATTGCCAGCACCTTTGGCTTCAAGTCGGCCAATGCTGCAGAAGAGCATTTGCAGGCACTGGCCCGCAAGGGCGTCATAGATCTGGTCAGCGGCACATCGCGCGGTATTCGCCTGCGCGCCGATACCGTGCGCAACATCAATGCGGCACGTGGTGCCAGCTTTGCGCTACCGCTCACAGCCCTGGCCCCGCTGGTGCTTCCCCTGGTCGGCCGCGTCGCTGCCGGCTCGCCTATTCTGGCCCAGGAACATATCGATCAGAGCTATTCGGTCGAGCCCAGCCTGTTTGCCGCCAAGCCCGATTACCTGCTCAAGGTCCGCGGCATGTCCATGCGTGACGCGGGCATCATGGACGGCGACCTGCTGGCGGTACAGGCTACGCATGAAGCGCGCAACGGCCAGATTGTGGTGGCCCGCCTCGGTGACGACGTGACCGTCAAACGCTTCAAGCGCACGCCTCAGGGCATCGAGCTGCTGCCCGAGAACCCCGACTACAAGATCATTCACGTCGATCCTGAAGAGCCATTCGCCATCGAAGGCCTGGCCGTAGGCCTTATCCGCAACAGCATGTTCATGTAACGGGCAGACGGCGTCCCTACGCCTATGCAGCGGAGGCACCGGGCCTCTTTCCCTCTCAAGCCCAGGTGGTAGGCGCGAAGCCGTTGAGCTTCGCCCTGGGCGGAGCTTTGCCTGAAGAACGCAATCCTGCCCTTATCCATGCCGCAAGGTCATCAAGAGGAGTTGCCAAATGGGATTCGCCACATCACTGCAGGCTTTGACACGCCTGACCCTTAAAGGGCAGCCTGCCACGCTGTCGCTCAACCCGAACTTCTGCTCTGATGATGCAAGCGAAGCCGCTGCAGAACCTGTATCCTTCACTAGCAATCGCCCAAAGGCGAAGCAGATCAGCATTCCTGTCATGCGCGCCAACCGCGGTCGCAGTCGTCTAGGCAGCAATACGCTTTGTCCTCAGGCTTTTGCAGCGACACCAGAGCTGCAATCGCCAATAACCGACGAGTCTAGGCAAGCAGCTTCTCCACGACTTCTCAAGATCGTGCAGCGTGAGCCGCGCAGTCAGCCCGAATGCCTGTTGATCTGCGGACGCATGGCCGATGTCTGTGCCGCGCTGGAGCGTATGGCACTCCATGAGCAAACAACCCCGCAAGTCTGAAAGCACAGTGAGGTTTGACTGCCTGCACTCGTGCAGCTCCGAGCCTGACCCGCGATAGGTCTGCAGGCGATGCAACAAAGCTTCCATTGCATCCAACAGGAAGCCACCTCAACGCTCTTGGCCCATCGGCCGGCAGATATGGCGCCAGACAACTCTGCCAGCAGTGCATAGGCAAAAACTCGATGTCGCCAGAGCAGGCCCTCTATATTGGCGCCGAACGATCTGGATTGCCATGTAAATTATTTGCTGATGTTCTGCCTGTGCCTGTCCGCCAGAACGCATTTCGCACAAGCCTTGCAGCCTTCTAAACTCCTTGTCAGGCGCGAATATGCGTCAGAACGGATACCCGGATCAGGGTATTGCAGCACCTCTTCGACAGTGGAAACATTCATATACACATGTCAATGAGGGCGTCTTATGAGTGCCTACCGCAAGCTCTTGCAGCACATACAGGCCAAAGACGCCAATGGAGACCTGCGCCTGATTCTGGTCTATCAGAGTTTTGATGAGGTTGACATGCCGCATGGCGTCTCCATACGACCGTCTGCCATTTACTTTGAAACTGCCGATCATCAGGAGGTCAACTGGCTCAATCCGCAGCAGTTCGAGATAGAGGCCACTGGCGAAATCCTCAATCGCGTTCCCCCTTCGCCCGAGGAATGAGACAACTCGACGCCATCGACCCCGTTACAGAGTCTTACCTCCTGTCTACAACTCTGCTGCATTCAAGAACTAGGCATTGCGCGGCTCGAAATATTGGAATAAATTGATTCTCAGGCACATCTTCCGGCATCAGGAGGCTGAACATGTTCAAGCACCTGCTCATTCCCACCGATGGCACCAAACTGTCAGAGGCTGCCGTGCGTGCTGGCGTTCTGCTTGCGCGTGAACAAGGCGCCAAGGTGACCGGCCTTTATGTCATGCCCGATTACCGCGCCATCATCTACGGCGCAGACGCACTGCTGACTTACAACAGCACAGAGTTCGAGCGAAGTGCCAACAGCGATGCAGATGCGGCTTTGCAGTTCGTTGACCAGATTGCCAGACCTGAAGGCGTACCCTGCAACTTTGTGCGAGTCACCCACGCCTCTGTTTACCAAGCCATTGTTCACCAGGCGCAGGAATTGCAGTGCGACCTGATTTGCATGGCCTCACACGGTCGCAAAGGTATTGGCGGAATTTTGCTGGGCAGCGAAACCCAGCGCGTCCTGACGCACAGCCATGTCCCGGTGCTGGTACACCGGCCCGCCTCCACCGGCAAACATTAAGGAGCCAGAAATATCGAATAGCAGTCCTGCATGTCGCACGCTTGCCTCGGTACAGGATGGGCAAGTGATTTGCAAGTCATGGCTGCAAAATGCAGGCCAGCCAGTCAGGAGCTGCTGGCCGCACCCGATGGGGCAACCTGTCAACCGTTCAAACGCGTCAGCAACAGTGCAAGAGCGATAAACGGCGATTGAGGCCAAAGTAGCGCCTCTGCCAACTATTCAAATGCATTGACTGTGTGAGCTGCAGAACCGGATCGAGAGGACCCCAAAACTTGCCCGCCTTGCGCGGGCATTTTTTTGGCTGCTAGGCACATCGCTCCGATACTTCTCCCAATCGCTCACGATGCCCAGGCAAGGTGAACAGAATCTGGAGATTCTGCGAGTCCATTTGCTGCACCACGATGGAGCCGTCTTCGTGCAGATAGATCCGCACAGTGTGTGCATCATCCAGATCCCAGTGCGCAACGCTCGTATTCACCCCCCGCCAGCCATGCTCCTCGCACAGCCGACGCCGGCGCAAGGCCTTCAAAAATTCCTGCGAAGCACCAAGCTCTGCATTGGTTTGCACCCAGCTGTCGATCACCAACTCATAAGCCATCTGCTGCGTATGGCAAGGCTTGGCCAGCTTCATGTGCCTGATCCAGGCATCTAGACGGGAGGCAAAAGTGTATTGCAGGTGGTGGGACATGGGCTTTTTTTTGAATTCAGTAGGGCATCAGGCTAGATCGCCACTTGCACATCAAAATCAGAATTTTCCTACGCCCAATTTACCGAAAAGTGCAGCAGAAACAAAATCTACATCACCAATAGGTTCAGGGTTTAACACTGTTTGACGACCGGCCTGAGAGACAACTGGCAGAGCGAGACTTGCCAGAGCCACGGTGAACCCTGAGCCTGCACGGTGACATATCTCAAGGATTGGATAGGCTGGCTTTTGGACGCTTGCCAGCTGCTCAGCCACCGCATTGCCTAGTATTTCGGGAGCACCTACCGATGACTTGCCTGTTGGAATTCAGGCAAGGCGATTCAGCCCTGCTTTCGTTGACTCAGGCCAGAGCATCGTCATCCTGAAATTCAATGCGCCTCTCTCAAAATTGTCATCATCAGGCAATTTTTACGCTCAAACCCATGCCGGCTCAGAATAGATTTCATTAAAAAAATCTATCTTTTCACTCAGTTACTTAGCACGGCCACTTCATCAAGAAAAGATGACAGCGGCACCGGCAAAGCACCTCCCCAGCGCTTCAGAGAAGCTCACACAGCAGATCTGCTCTGTCCATTAGCGCGATCTGTAAGTGCCTACATACTTCCTTACATCCTCTTGATACAACATCAGTCAAATGCAATGAAATGTCAGCTCGCAGGTCCTGCGGCAAGTCGTTGAGCAACAGGGAGTGTCGTCATGAGAAAAGTTAATCCTGCCGCCAAGAACGCGAACCGCGCTTTTGTCCGTCTGCACACGTATGTGACCAAGCAATTCGACTGGGATCTCTTCACCAAGGACTACCGGGTAGTCCTGCACACTGACGAGGACGGAGGCGTCACGCTCTACATCGTCAAGGTCTTCGACAAGGATGGACAGCCTGCCGCACTAGGGCCAAAGATCCCTAACCAGATTACGTTCTCTTACCGTCAGGCTCCCATCATGTCGGTATGGACAGAGTTCTTTAACGACGGCAAATTCAGTTGGCGCAATGTCTCCTGCCGCTAGGGCGCGGCGGTGGAGGATGGTGGATTGGCTGTCGGCATAGACACCCGTCGCTGCGCCAGGAGCGCCATCCTGTCCAACACATTCAGGAGAGTTGCATGACCCGCTTCCAACCGATGCTTGCAACTGCTGCCCTGCTCAGTCTCATGACACTACATCTCAGCAGCAGCTCCATGGCACAGGCCGCCTTTACAACCCCGGGCGGCTACACCAACTCCTACAGCGGCCAGATCACGGGCAACGGCATCGTGCAATACGGGCTCGAAACGCGGCCCTTCCAGCGCATGACCGTCACGCTCAATACCAACAACCCCTCCAGCCAGATGAACGTCTTCAAGGACGGCTCTGCCCAGCCCCTATGCCAAGGCTCGGCCAACAACAACATCTGCACCTTTCGCATCGAACGTGGTGCCAGCTATCGCGTGCTGATCTTCCTCACGCGTGAAGCCGCCCAGCGCGGCGAAAGTGCACGCTTTACGCTCACCACCGAAGAAAGCACCTGACAGCTTGACTGCCGTCAAGAAGCCCTCAGTCCATGGCTTGTAAACTGGCTTCAACAGATTCAAAGTGAAAGCCCGTTACACGATATGGAAAACTTTCCCAAAGACATCTACACCGAGCCCACGCCCGATGTGAATACCCTGGCCAACCTTGGCCCCCTCACCGGCATGGCCGGCATCTGGACCGGCAAGCGCGGCCTGGACATCAACCCCAAGGCTGACGGCCCCGAAAAGCAGGCCTTTATCGAGCACATGGAGTGCCAGCCCATCGATGCGCAAACCAACGGGCCACAGCTCTTCTATGGCCTGCGCTACCACACACGCATCGTCAAGCCCGACGATGTGGAAACCTTTCACGACCAGGTCGGTTACTGGCTGTGGGAGCCTGCCACCGGCAACATCATCCAGACCCTGACCATCCCGCGCGGACAGACCGCCATGGCCACGGGCAAGACCACGGCCGACGCCACCAGCTTCACCCTCAGGGCCGAGCGCGGCTCCACCGTCAACGGCATCTCCAGCAACCCGTTTCTGGAGCACGCCTTCAGAACCGACGCCTATACCATCACCATCACCAAGCACTCGGACGGCACCTGGTCGTACGAGCAGGAAACCACGCTGACCATCCCCGGCCAGAGCGAACCTTTTGCCCATACCGACCGCAACACCTTGCACAAGATTGGCGAGCCCACGCCCAACCCAACGGCAAGGGCCGCAGTTGAAATCTGATTAGCACTCTCAAAAGACTCCACGCCCCGGCCGAATTCACTGGGTCCGCAGGGCGCACACTCCCCGATTACCGCATCGTCCGCGATGGCCTTACGCTGCTGACCATGGCCCTTACAGGCAAGAAAGCGCTTGCCTTCAAACCGGCTTATATAGATGCCTTTCAGCGCATGGAGGCCGTTCGCAGCAGGCTGCCGGCATTCGGCGCATGGAGCTGACCTTCAATCTGGTCACGAAGGCTGAGGCGCAAGTGCACCGCACTGCGTTCATGACCTTGATACAGGGCGATGCCGATAGATGAGCGCACCGCAGCCACCTGCCGAACCTGAATTACGGTCGCCCACCCTGCGTCATATACAGCCGATTGTGACCGAGCTGAGGCAGGCCTCCTTTGACAGCCTGCCGACCGACAACAGCCGCAGAGCAGGCTGCGCAAGACCTTCGGATAGTCTGCTTTTGATAGCTTCCAACGCTTTATGGATAAGGGCTTGAGGCGGCTTTTACCTGCAACCTCATGAATTTGATTTCCATCAAGAAACCGTCTGAATACTCATTTCAAGGTGTTGCATTAGCAGCCCTGGAGTGTGAGTATGAGTTCGGTGATCGATCGAATTGATTTGGCAACAAGACGCGCACCTATGCGCAAGGAGGCTGGATATGTTCAAGCACATTTTGATTCCTACGGACGGCTCTAAGCTCTCTGAGGCCGCGCTGCGCGCGGGCATACAACTGGCTAAGGAACAAGGCGCACAGGTGACGGCGCTGTATGTGATGCCGGATTACGCAGCCATGATTTACGGAGCCGAGGCGCTGATCGCCTACAACTCTGCAGAGTTCGACAAGAGCGCCCAGAAGGAAGCAGATCAGGTGTTGCAAGCTGCCCTGGACATTGCCAAGACCGAGGGCGTGGCCTGCCAGACGGTGCGGGTCACGAATATCTCCATCAATCAGGCCATCATCAAGCAGGCGCAGGAGGGTAACTGCGATCTGATCTGCATGGCATCACACGGCCGCAAGGGCATTGCCGGCATTTTGCTGGGCAGCGAGACCCAGCGCGTACTGGTCAACAGCAGCATTCCGGTTCTGGTACACCGCCCGGTTTAAGCATGCTCGACTGCAGCGCAGCCACTTCCCGGCCGCTCTCATAATGCAAGCAACGCCCCATCGCCCTCGTGCGGTGGGGCGCTTTTTCATGGCCGATCGTCGTGTAGCATCGGTGCATCAAATTGTGAGCCTTTGGTCCCATTTGTCACGCCGGCAGCGGCGTCTCTTGTTCATTTTGAAAAAAGGGAAAAGCAGATGAGTCACGCAATCGCAACCGATGCCGGCCTGGCGTGGCAGACCGGCCCGATTCGCCCGAGAGCCTGCACCTGCGGCAGCGTGGTGTGCCAGTTGCTGCATGAGCGGGTGATGAGCGATATGTCGCGCCGCATGTTTGTGGGCGGGGTGGCGGCCATGATGGCGCCATTTGTGACCCTGCATGCTGCCGAGACAGGCGCGGGCGGGGCGGCCAGGCCGGCCGACCGCCCCGTGTTGCTGACCAATCTGCGCCTGTTTGACGGCACGGGCAAGTCGGTGCGCCAAGGCGTGCAGGTGCTGATCCAGGGCAAGCTGATTGCCGCCCTGCCCTCTGCCGGCGAGAAGGTGGAAGGTGCGCAAGTGATCGACTGCCAGGGCAAGCTGGTGATGCCGGGCATGATCGACACGCACTGGCACACCATGCTGGCAGCCATTCCGCAGATGACGGCCATGACGGCAGATCTGGGCTATCTGTATATCTCCGCCGCGCAGGAGGCGCAGCGCACGCTGATGCGCGGCTTTACCTCGGTGCGGGACGCGGGCGGCCCCGCCTTTGCGCTCAAGCGCGCGATCGACGAGGGCATGGTCCCGGGCCCGCGCATCTATCCCAGCGGGGCGATGATTTCTCAGACCTCGGGCCATGGCGACTTCCGCCTTCGCAGTGATATTCCGCGTGCAGCGAACGAGCCGCTGAGCATGGTGGAGCAAACCGGCGTGGCCATGATTGCGGATGGCGAGACCGAGGTTCTGCGCCGCGTGCGCGAGCAGTTGATGCTGGGGGCATCGCAAATCAAGATGCTGGCAGGCGGCGGCGTGGCATCGCTGTACGACCCGCTGGACAGCACCCAGTTCACCGAGAAGGAGTTGCGCGCCGGCGTGGAGGCCGCCGCAGACTGGAACACCTATGTGATGTCGCATGTTTACACCCCCAAAGGCATCAAGCGGGCCATCAAGGCGGGCGTAAAGAGCATCGAACACGGCCAGTTGGCCGACGAGGAAAGCGCGCGCATGATGCGCGACGAGGGCGTGTGGTGGAGCCTGCAGCCGTTTCTGCAGGACGAGGACGCCAACCCCTACACCGATGCAGTGCGCCGCGAGAGCCAGTCGCGCGTGGCCCAGGGCACGGTGCGCGCCTATGAGATGGCGCAGAAGTACGGCATCAAGACGGGCTGGGGCACGGACATTCTGTTCAGTCCCAAGGGCACGGTCACACAGGGCAAGCAACTGGCCAAGCTGACGCGCTTTTACGACCCCATGACGCTGCTGAAGCAGGCCACGGGCACCAACGGCGAACTGCTGGCCCTGTCGGGCGAGCGCAACCCCTATCCCCAGCCGCTGGGCCGCATAGCCCCTGGCGCATCTGCCGATCTTCTGGTGGCC
The DNA here is from genome assembly GCF_053615495.1 of Comamonas sp. HJ-2. Taxonomy (NCBI): domain Bacteria; kingdom Pseudomonadati; phylum Pseudomonadota; class Betaproteobacteria; order Burkholderiales; family Comamonadaceae; genus Comamonas; species Comamonas sp. HJ-2. The sequence goes on from NZ_JBSIFD010000005.1 coordinate 163,035, forward strand.
GATGGCGACCCGACGGTGAATCTGGACTTCCTGAGTAACCCGGAACAGAACCTGCGCCTGATCATGAAGGATGGCAAGGTTTACAAGAACACGCTGTAAGAGAGACAAATGACCCAGCACATCAACACCACTCCGGGTATGGCAGCGGCGGCGCTGGCCGTGAGCCTGCTGGCAGGCACGCCGGCCTGGGCACAGGACAAGACGGCAGCCGATGCATGGCGCTTTCAGCTCACGCCCTATGTATGGATGACGGGGCTGGACGGCAGCGTCCGCCCGTTCAGAGGAGCACCAACGGTGAGCGTGAACAAATCGTTCTCGGACATTCTGGAGGACCTGGACGCTGCAGCCTTTGTGAACGGCACGGCACGCAAGGGACAATATGTGCTGCAGGGAGATTTCAGCTACGCCGCTACATCGGACAAGGCTGCCTTACCCTTAGGCCTGAGCGCAAATGCCAAGATTCGCCAGACCTCGCTGACGATGACCGGCGGGCACAACTGGATGCTGAGTCCGCAGTCGAGCGTTGACCTGATGGCGGGCCTGCGCCTATGGCAGATCAAGGCCGAAGTGAGTGTGCCAGGAGTGGGTTCAGCGCAGTCCAACACCTCATTCGTCGACCCGGTGGTCGCCGCACGCTGGCGCTACGATATTGCGCCGCGCTGGTCCACCTTGGTGTATGCCGATATGGGTGGGCTGGATGTGGGCTCGAAGTTCACCTGGCAGGTGCACGGCTCGGTGAACTACCAAGTCAAGGAAAACATCTTTGTGTCCGTGGGCTACCGCCACCTGAGCGTGGACTACCGTGACGACGGCAAGCGACTGGACTTCAGCCAGAGCGGCCCGATCGTCGGAGCGACGTTCAGGTTTTGATCACCACCAGCGGATAGCCAACACCCAGCCCCTCAGACCTGCGGCTGCAACGCCGCATGCAGCAATGGCATAGGCGATGGCAATCGCTGCGGGCGAACCAGGCTGCACCAGGCCCTCTATAGCACTGGACTACCTGGTGCGTGATCTCGCTCGGTTTCAGCGCATGGAGTCTCCTCAACCACCGGGGAGTCAGAGCCTGAAAACGCGCTCGAAGCACCACTACAGGACAAACCAGGGACGTGCGCACTCATTGCTGCAGCCTGCCTTTCCTTGCCCCATCAGCCGCCCGCGCCAGACGACAATGTCAAAGCAGCACCAACTGACCAAAACAAGAAATCCGACAGGCCACAAGACATTAATGAACCGCACCGAATTTCTGCAACAGCCCGAAGTCATTGGCTTTACCGACTGGCTTGCAGCCACACTCCCCCAGCGACAGATTCAGTTGAACATTCGCTCTTCCAGCTACGTGCCCAAGGGCTTGATGGCCACCACCCGTTTTGCCGATCTGGTACCTCACCACTACCGCTGGCGGGCGACTGGCCTGGCAACGGGCGACTGGGCCGAGTCGTGCATCAAGACAAGCGCTCTTTCTGCCAAGCTGCGCGCTGCCGTGCAGGCCAACGATGCGACAGCCACCCTGGCCGCCTGTAGCGATGTGCTGGACTGGGGCGGCGAGCGCAACCCCAAGGAAGGCGCGCGGCCCTTTCTTGTGGGCCTTGGCACTAATATCAGCCACTACATTGCCCAGACCCACCAGGAAATGGCGCTTGGCTCGGCCAGCCTGCGCACCGGCTTTCCGACAGTGCGGCTCATGAACTCCATGCTCACCAAGGTGCACGCCTTTTATTCGGCCGAAGGCTTGCCCATCTATGACTCACGGGTCAGCGCCGCGGCGGCTGCACTGGTGGAGTTCTGGCGCCGCAGCAGCGGCAGGCCCCACCTGCCCGATACACTGAGCTTCCCGCTGGCCGGCGGCAGCCAGAAGCCCCAGCACAAACTGGCTTGCCTGTTTGACCAGCCACCGACGCCGGGCACCCTGCTCTACACCAGCCAAAGCACGCCCCAGCGCTGGGCTGGCGCCAAGGTGCGGCTGGCCTGGGTAATGGCCGAGACCCTGCGCAAGACCCCCAGCCTGTTTTCAGGCCAGCCTGATCGCATGCGGGCCATGGAAGCTTCACTCTTCATGGTGGGCTACGACCTGAACTGCCTGGCCTGAACAAAACAGCCCCTGCCAACCAGTCGTTGCAGGGGCTTTTCTCCGCATCCAGGCATTTAGGTCAGATAGGCCTCCAGCGCTTATCCATCAAACGCCGGAAGCTATCAAAACGGCTAGCTCTGGAAAAAGCCAATGGGCCTGTCGAATGCGGACAAGGGCAAAACGGCAAGACTGGCGGAATCACGGCAACGCCCTTCACCAAGGCATAAGGCCGGCCGGTGTACACGCTTCAGGGTACTGCGGTTGGAGCGACTTGCATCGGGGAGGCAGCGATCGCAACCCTGAGTGAGCCCAGAACCCAGCACGTTCTGCTGCGCATCTGGATGAATACTGTGAGGAATATCGAGAGTTCCGCCTCAAACGTAAACCAAATGCTACGTAATGGCCGTGAATTCACAAAATTCAGCGTTGCGCCACGTTCTCCTACAGAAGGGTTTTCCATGACTCGGCGACCATGCACCCACAGCAAGCCAACCCGGTTTGCTGGTCACCAACCTGAAGGAGTGAAGGACATGACGCAACAAGCGAACCAGCAGCACAACCCCAGCCAACAGGACAAGCAGCAACAGCAGCAGCAAAACCCTGGGCAACGCCAACCAGGCCAGAACACCAGCCAACCCGGCCAGCAGCAACAGCAAACCCCAGGACAGCAGAAGACCCCTGCTCAGCAACAGCAGCCCGGGCAACAGCACAAAACGCCCCAGCAGTGAATGTGAGCGCCTCAGCGCTGGCCCACCTTGCCAGCGTTGTTCTGTACCACGCAAAGAAAGGAGCAGGAATGCAACCAGCCTCACCTGTCATCTCATCCGATCGTGTCAACGGCACCAACGTCTACAACCCCAACGGCGACAAACTGGGGGCTATCGACTCACTGATGATCGACAAGCTCACCGGCAAGATTCGATATGCAGTGATGCAGTTTGGCGGCTTCCTGGGCATCGGCTCAGATCTCTACCCACTGCCGTGGGATAGCCTCAAATACGAACCCAGCCAAGGCGGGTACGTGGTTTCCGTCACCAAGGAACGGCTTGAAAACGCCCCTCGCTACGAGGGAGGCACATTGCCTGAATACACCGACGACTACGGCCGCCGTGTTTATGACCACTACGGTGTGCCCTTTGTCTAACCCCGGCACGCAACCACACATGCGCTAGTGCCCAAACTCAAGAAGAACCGCAGGCCGGTCGGCGCCGGCCACCAACCAGTTGGAGTTCAGCCCACCTCGCGGTCGGCTTTTTTTTGCGCGGAGATTTTCAAATGTAGCCTCCTGGCCCCGCGGGCCTTAAGCGCGACCTCTCCCCGCAGGGTCAAGCGGGGCCATCTGGTGTGATGGTTCCCGGTACAAGGTATTGCTCAAAATCGAGGCCTGAAATACGCTTTACCAATACCGTGGTGCACAAGCCGTGAGCTGCGGTCTGAGCGGTCACACCAGATGGTGATGATATCCATTGCTTTCTGCCGAGCCTGAGGTTCTCTACCCTCCCTCTGCTTCCCCAGGCACGCCGCAAGGCATCGGCCTTTACACGCAAGCCCACCAGCCAACGCCGGTGGGCTTTTTCTTTGCCGGTAGACGCTCAGTGCAGCCACACAACACACGAGGTCGATGTCTGTTGACGCGCTGTACAGGGGAAATTTAAACTACTGTACAAATGAACAGCACTGATAAAAATAACAGTAAAATTCAAGGCAACAGCTTGCTGCGCCAGAGCGCGAAGCGCATTCACTCCACCATACCTTTGTTGGTTTCACCGGCTCTCAAGAGCGCTGGTCTTTTTTATCCGACCCCGCCCATCCAGCGGGCCTGCTTCTCGCCAAAAGGAGACTCCATGCTGTACAGCACCGTTCCTCAACCCGTTGATGAAGACCTCGTGCAGCGCCTGCGCGAGAAGGGAGGCCTGTGAAATGGCCACACATCCCCACCGCCCTGCTCGCGCTGCTCCTGACAGTCCTGCTCTTGATCGCCCCGGCCTTGGAACAAAGCTACTGACCGCCGCGCAATGGGGCCTCAGCCTCCTGGGGATCGTTTGCCTCATCGGCGTGGCGGTCGTCATTGCCACCACCCCGGAAGCCTGGCCGCTGTGAACGGTCGACCTCATCGATTTTGATAACCACAGGCGTTTTCCTGACAAGCGCCAGACCGGAGAAATATCATGGAAAAGATCATCGAATCCCTGATCCTCGTCGCCGCCATCTTCATGGGCGTACTGTGGCTTGCCACCCCCAACGCCCAGGCAGACGAACCCACCACCCTCACCAAATCCGTGCGCGACGAGTTCGCCTGCCCGGGCATGCACGCCGAATGGCTGGACGCCCACACCGTCCAGTGCCTGCGTGAAAAGCCCTGATCTACCGTCCCGCTGCCCCCGCGAACAGCCCATGCCCCATCGACACCGTACGGCAACGGCAACAGCTACAGCACCACCACAGCCAACACAGCCGGCTGCTGCCTGCTATGGAAAGCAAGGCTGCTAGTTCAATCCAGACGATGCCATCAGCTGCAGCACACTTTCAAATGCAGATAGGGCGGGCGCAACGCAATCGCCAATTCAGAAGCTCGGAAGCGCCCGCCAAGCAGACAAAAGCCCGCAAGGTTCCAGACCTAGCAGGCTTTTTTGCCAAGTGGTTGGCATGTACTACCGCTACCTCAATCTGCTATGGCAAGCCCGCAAGCACTTGCGCGAGCGTTACTCGGAAGGTTTTGCGTAGACCTCTGCACTCAGCACCTCAAGGCCGACAAAGGGTTCAGTCCCTTCGACCCAGGCATCGTGACCGGGTGGGATGGCGTAGGACTCGCCTGCGCTGAGCATTTTCTGAGAGCCGTCCTGCATTTGAACGGTGAGCTTTCCCGAAACGACGTGCCCCACATGCGAGAGCTGGCAGTATTCAGTCTTCACCACGGGCTTGATGCATTCGGACCAGCGCCATCCGGGCTCAAAGTTGAACCGTCCAATCGTGTAGCCCTGAAGCTTTACGAGCTCCACGCGAGTTTTGCTAGGTGTGCGAAGTTCATCAGGCTCGCTGTGTGACCTGACTTCTAGCTTCTCAACGCTGACTGGAGTGGCCATGATTTTCTCCTTCATAAGAGCTGCACCTCGAGCCCCCAAGGAATTCTTCAGGTATAGCTGGTGAGCCGAAGGACAGATGAAAAAACTTATCACTACGTCATTCGCATGGCATTGCCAGGAGCACTTATCAGTTACCAATTGCTGCATGCGGCACGGCACTGTCTGCGCCGCCCAATTCACGGCTGACAGCAAAAAGCATGCTTTGACATACGGGGTGCCTACGCGGCCCATCTAAAGCGCCACAAGTTCGCACAGATTTTTCAGATTTGCATACAGCAAGCAGATCGAATGCAGCTGCAGCAAGAACGGCATGACTTCTTTGCGCAGCCCCAAAACGGCGCAGTGCTGACTGTTTTGGGCGCAGCCAATGCCTTAGCCATTGGTAAAGCTGGCTGAACTGTCCAGACCCCGCCCACCCAGCCTACGCCATATGGGCTTTTTTGTCTGCCATTCACGGAGGCACGATGGGTCGCGCCGCCCCCTTGGCCTCAGCGAGGTACATGCCCGAGTCATCCGCCGTGCACCAAGAACCTACTAGCACTTGAGCCCGCTGATGTTAGGACTACGGCTCGGTTACTTTGCAGGGTGGTCGCGGCGGAACAGCTCCCACTCGTCGATTTCCGTGCCGTTGGGCAGCACGCAGATGCCGCGCTCTCCGGCAGTGGTCTTCTCGATGCGGGCCTTGCCGCCCAGCTGGGCGCAGTACACCGATGCGGGGTTGGCCATGCCGATCACAGGTGCAGCGGACTGAGGTTGGGCGCAACCGCTGATGGCCAGTGCAGAAAGTACTGCGCTGGTGGTTCCAAGTGCTTTTTTCATGGGCTCAATGTAGCAAATGCCGCCTTTTTCATTGAGCCGCAAAAAATCCTGACTCACATCAATCTCTCGTTTCCTTCATACATATGGGCTAAGGGTTGGCACCGACGATGTTGGCGGCACTCTGTCAGCCAATGTCACTTTTAGTTATTTCACCTCCAAAAGAGGAAAAGTGAACTGTCAGAAATCGCAAGAAGTTGTTAATTTGTGATCCGGAAGATGAGCGGCTGACACATTAATGGCCGCCTTGGCATTTAGATTTGACTAGAGATATGGCCAGTCTGGCCTGTCTGTTGGTGATCACTAGCAGAAGGGCTGTGTGTATGCATACGAGCAACGACCACATCTTTGTGTTGATGCCATCTCTGTCCCTGCTCTTCCTGGCCGGCCTGCTGGGAGTGTGCTGGGCGACCCAGCCCAAGCAACGCTTTCTACTCTGGCTGTGCGCCTCTTTCCTGCTAACCGCAATGTCCATCAGCATTCGCAGCGTGCTGAAGTTTGAAGTCCTCAATCACTATGTGGTTCTCGTCAACGCTCTGTTTCTGGCGGGAGCTTGGTGTTTTTCCAAGAGCTTTTCAGAGCGTCGGTGCGTACCCACATATCCGCTTGCAGCCCTTGTCTTGTGTGCCGCGACGCTGGCCTCGCTCTACTATTTCGCCAACGTGGCACAGAACCAGGTGGGTAGACTGCACACATTCGGTATAGGCGTAGCTCTGATGCTCTTGCTGCCAGTGCCGGCAGTTCTCAAACGAGGCCTCGCCAACGACTGGCTGGATAGGATTTTGCTGTGGTCCTATATGTTTTATGCCGTCTTTACCATGCTGCGCCCGACGCTGGTCGCGACTTTCGCGCATAACGGTCTCGGCGATGCCATGGATGCCAACTCAACCTATTGGCTGACAACGCTGATGAGTATTTTGCTTTTTGCATTGCTCTTCACGGTTTTAGTCTGTGCAGTCACCATCAGGGACACAGTCCGTCAACTGCGCACTGAACGCGACCTGGATGCTCTGACCCAGATACTGAATCGCCGCGCATTCAGTGAAGCCGCACAGCATCGCCTGGCCGACCAGCGCCTGTATCCCATGGCGCTTCTGGCCAGCGATATTGATCATTTCAAACGCATCAACGACAACTGGGGGCATGACAAAGGTGACGAGGTCTTGCAGCTTGTCGCCAGAGCGATGCAGCACAATGTGCGCAGCAATGATCTGGTTGCCCGCTTCGGCGGTGAAGAGTTTATGGTTCTGCTGACAAAGATCGATTTGCAAGGTGCCGAGCAAGTCGCCAAGCGCATTGGCCTGGAGTTGAGAAATGACCAGGAGCTATTGCCGAAAGGGCCAGCCCTGACGCTGAGCTTTGGCATCACTTCAATCAGCAATGCCGACCAGCTTGAAGGTGCACTGAGGCAAGCCGACCAGTTGCTGTACAGCGCCAAAAATGCTGGCCGAGACCGCGTTCATGTGGAAGGCCGCACTTACCCAGACATCAGCTTTGAACACACCTTACCGGCAGACCACCCCATGGCATTGCTGATGTAAGCCGGTGAATTCGCTGACCCATGCCATCACGCACCAGGCAGCTCACGTATCCAAGTTGGCCCACAATGATTCCTGCATGGTCGCTGGCAAACCAATTTGCCAGCATTGATGCACCCCGTCATGGGTGCACTTTTGTCAGTGGAATCCTTGATGCGCAGACTTCGCCATCTCACCAACCGGCATCGCACGCCGTCCACCAATGTCGCCCTGGGTCTGCTGCTGGCCTTTAACGCAGGCGCGGTCAACGCTGGCGGCTTTCTTGTGCTGCGGATGTATACCTCGCACATGACGGGCTTTGCCTCTCAACTGGCTGACGGCCTGGTGCTTGAGAACGCCAAGCTGCTGCTGAATGCGCTTGGTGCCATCATCGCCTTTACAACAGGCGCGGCCGTCTGCGCGTTGCTGGTGAACTGGGGGCGCAAACGCCATCTGTACAGCGTCTATGCCCTGCCGCTGATGCTGGAGGCCGTCATGCTGATTGCCTTCGGCCTGATGGGCACAGTCACCTTGACCTGGAACACTCCCTTCGCAGTGCCGCTGACCGTTCTGCTGCTGTCCTTCATGATGGGTTTGCAGAATGCCGTAGGTTCCAAGACATCCGGCGGCAGCACTCGCACCACGCACATGACCGGCAATTTCACGGATCTGGGCATGGAACTGGGCAAGATGTTCTTCTGGAAGCGCCACGCCAACGCCGGCCTTCAACTGTCGCCCCTGGTTCGGCATGACTGGCGCCGTATGAAGGTGTCCGCAGGGCTGATCTTGATGTTTGTGCTGGGCGGCATTACCGGTGCACTGGGCTTCAAGCATATCGGCTTCATCTGCGTGGTTCCGCTGGCCGCTCTTTTGCTTGTACTGTCCGTGCCGCCATTTATGCGCGATGCAGCACAGTCCGCCGAGCGGCCGTCACTCTTCAGCAAGAAGAGCTGAGTGCATCCGGTATCTCACGCCGCTGCCGCGACGTCCCCGGGTCCATGCACGACGACCTGATCGCGCCCAAGCTCCTTGGCCTTGTAGAGTTGCTGATCAGCCCTCATTAGGGCTTCGCGCAGATCGCTGCCGAATGGACTGACAACGACACCCATGCTCAAGGTCACGCGCTGACCATCGGGCAATGGCGCAATGATCTCGACCGCTCCGGCACGAATACGCTGCGCCACACGTTGTGCAGTCTCAATGTCGGCATGGGTCAACAGCAGCACAAATTCTTCGCCTCCAAAGCGAGCCACCAGGTCGGTTCCACGGACACTTGCCTGTATGACTTCCGCGACGGCCTTGAGTACTCCGTCTCCATATTCGTGCCCCCAGTTGTCGTTGACCCGCTTGAAGTGATCCAGATCCGCCACCACGATGGAAAGCGGTTGCGCTTTTCGATCCCGGGCCAGCGGGTCTGCAAGCTCCCAGAAGCCGCGACGATTCAACACGCGAGTCAGCATGTCGTGATTGCGCTCGTCTCTGAGTGTGGCCATTGCATCCCTCATCGAAACGATGAGCATGAGGCCCGAGAACACCAGGCTGAACAATAGCGAGCCCAGCATGGTGACCAACCAGTAAATGGAGCTGAGCATGTCCTGAAGCTCAGTGAATCCCAGAAACAGCACCATGATGGGCCTGAGCACTGTATAGATCGCAAAGGCCCCATATGACCTGTAAAGCAGCTTTTCCAGCCCGTCACGTCTGACTTTTTTTAGCGCAATGGCAGGAAACGGTATGAAGTGAATGATGCCAAGCCCTGTGTTCAGCCAGAGCACGCGCGCAGCAATGTTGTCCTGCACGATGCTGTACTCGTAAAGAGCAGCAACCACGATGATCGATACCAGGGCCGAGATCTTGGGATATGAGGAGACGGAAAACTTTTGAGCGACGCCCCAGGTACAGAGCCAGGCACCAAACAGATAAATGGGCCCGGTGTAAACAGCCCACCGAACCAGTTGTCCGTGAGGTGTCAAGCACTGCCAACCCAAGGCAAGCCCCGTAAGTGTCAACCCACAAGCCGTCGAGAGCAGAAACACTGAGCGGCGCTGTGCAAGCCAGCAAAAAGCCATGAGTGCGCCCAGTGCCGTTATGCATACCGGCGCGACCAACAAGTACAGCTGCAAATTGCTAGGCATGAATCAGCCGATCAGTAAAGCTCATTCGCGCGGCTACACATTGGTGGCTACCCATGCTCTGAGGTTAGGAAGAAGGAGTCCGTTTGATCAGTGGACTGTTGAATTCGGGGCGATGTTAGCAAGTGTCCAAAAGCCGAGAAATCGATTTCCCGACAAATATCAGTTACCGGCTCCGGTGCGCGGGACGGGCCAGGCGTCACGAGAGCCATCCCTGCTGCGCTCGAGTTCGTCGCCCCGGCCCGGATAGCGAGCCCTCTGAACCTGATTGCGGCCCGAACTCTTGGCCCGGTACAAGGCCATGTCGGTGCGGCGCAGCAGTTGCGCAGAGGCTTCACCGGCCTGCCAGCTGCCCACGCCGAACGACATGGTGATGGTTCCTGCCGCCGCGTAGCTGTGCGATGCGATGCTGCGGCGCAGCCGCTCGGCCAGCTCCAGGGCCGCCTGCAGGCCGACGCCCGGTACGATGATCAGGAACTCCTCGCCACCCCAGCGCGCAACATGCTCCGAGGACCGTACGGTGTTCCTGAGGACTTTTGCGATCTGCTGCAGGACCTGGTCGCCGGCCTCATGGCCGAACTGATCGTTGACCTGCTTGAACAGATCGACGTCGCACATGATCAGTGCATAGGGAACGCCTTGACGCTCGGCAATTCGCTGGCAATTTTCCAGCTCGTAACTTCCGGCACTGCGGTTGGGCAAGCCGGTCAGATCATCCCGGTAGGCCCGTACCAGCAGTTACTGTTCACGCTGAACCAGGTCGCTGATGTCTTTGGAAATGCTCACATAGTGCGTTATCCGGTGCCTGGCATCGCGCAGCGCCGAAATGCTCTGGGCGGCATGGTAGAGCTCGCCATCCTTGCGCCGATTGATGAAAGTCCGGCTGAAGTTTTCTCCGCGCACCAAGGCGTCGCGCAACTCGGCATAAAACTGTGCCGTATGTGAGCCGGACTGCAGCATGGCCGGCGTGCGACCCATTACTTCTGCGGCGCAATAACCCGTCTGATGCTCAAAAGCATGATTGACAAACACGAGATAGCCATTGCGATCGGTAATGAATACCGGCGCATTGGCCGAGTTCAATGCCTGGATCATCAAATCCCGCTGCCTTTCGCTTTCCACCTGCCGCGTCACATCCTGCTGCACGGATACAAAATGCGTGATCTTCCCGTTTACATCCCGCACGGCAGAGATATTCCAGGACACATGGTATGGCGTTCCATCCTTGCGGTAGTTGACTGCGCTACCTTGAAAAAAACGTCCCTCGGCAAGGCATTGGCGCAATTGCTCAATCACCTGCTGATCCGTCTCGGGGCCCTGCAACATACGCGGAGACCGGCCCAGCAGCTCTGCTGCGGAGTAACCGCTCATGCTGGTAAATGCCTTGTTGCAATAGCGAATGAACGGGCCACCGCCAGCCATTTCGGCATCGGTTATCACCACGGCATTAAATGCCTGGGCCACAGCCACCTCAAGCAGTTGCGGTTGGGTATCCAGGCGAGAATCAGAAAGTGACGAAATATAACTATTCTTCTCCATCGCCACATTCTCACCTTGATTGGGAATGCGGCGACACATTAATTTCTGACCGACCCTGACACCTGCACAGTCATCGATATCCGCGCCGGTATTGAGCAAGCAGCCGGCAGAGATGTTAATGATTGGACATATATGAAATGCTTGACAAGCGTTTTACCCATATGGACCGGTTTTCGAACCGGTTTGCATTTGGCAGCGCACCGAAAATGACTGCCTGGTCAACAGACCGGAGGCGCAAACCTTTGGCCTCTGAATCAGGCAGAAGATATTACAAAGCTGCTGCACATCGGGCAGGCTCGAACGGTCGGGGCTGAAGCAGCCAAGCCGCAGATGCCACGAGTGCCCGGCAGCCCGGCATTTGCGGATCGTGTTGCCTCGATGCGCTGACGCACCGGTCGTCTGCGTACCAGCTCGGACATACCGGTAAACCCCAGTTTTGCCGGTCACAGCCACTGCAAGCCACGGACCGTCTCCGGCCTGGATCACAATGGCATCCGCAACCCGGAGCTTCTTGGGGCATGGTCATCAAGCGCCTGCAAATGCCATGCGTCAGCCTGGCTTTCAGAACCGGTGCCAAACCTGAGCTAAGCTCTGGTATGTGTAGGGTGTGCACGCAGGGAATCTGGTGGCGTCGATTTGGCGTAAGTTTTCACGAGAGCAATCCTAAGCCTTTGATCGCATTGAATTTCATTCAATAAACTCAGCCACTTACTTAAGGATGCCAGTGGTGAACATCGTTATCCTGGACGATTACCAAGACGCGGTTCGCAAGCTCGATTGCGCCAAGCTGCTCGATGCCTTCAACGCCAAGGTCTACACCAACACCATCAAGGGTGTGGGACAGCTATCAGTCCGGCTGCGCGATGCGGATGTCATCGTCCTGATTCGCGAGCGCACCCAGATCTCGCGCCAGCTGCTCGATAAACTGCCCCGGCTCAAGCTGATTTCCCAGACGGGCAAGGCGGGCGCCCATATCGATGTGCAGGCCTGCAGCGAGCGTGGCGTGGCGATCGCGGAAGGCGTGGGCTCTCCGATTGCGCCGGCAGAGCTGACCTGGTCGCTGATCATGTCGGCCATGCGTCGCCTGCCGCAGTACATCGCCAATCTCAAACATGGTGCCTGGCAACAGTCGGGACTCAAGGCGGCATCCATGCCGCCCAACTTCGGGCTGGGCAGCGTGCTGCGCGGACGCATGCTGGGCATCTGGGGTTATGGCCGCATCGGGCAGCTGCTGGCGGGCTACGGCAAGGCTTTCGGCATGCAGGTCTGCGTCTGGGGCAGCGAAGCCTCGCGCCGCAAGGCCGAGGCCGACGGCTATCTGAGCGCCCCCTCCAAGGAAGCCTTTTTCGAGCAATGCGATGTGTTGTCGCTGCATCTGCGTCTGCACGACGCGACGCGGGGCATCGTGACGGCACAGGATCTGGCGCGGATGAAACCGACCGCCCTGTTCGTCAACACCTCGCGCGCCGAGCTGGTGGAGCCCGAAGCCTTGCTCTGCGCCCTGAACCGCGGCCGCCCCGGCCTGGCCGCCATCGATGTCTTCGAAAGCGAGCCGATACTGCAAGGCCATGCCTTGCTGAGGCTGGAGAATTGCATATGCACACCCCATATCGGCTATGTGGAACAGGACAGCTATGAGCTGTATTTCCGCGCGGCGTTCGAGAACGTGGTGAACTTTGCCAACGGCCAGCCCAGCAATATTCTGAACCCCGAGGTTTTCAACGGTCCGCTGCGACTGAACCGCTAGGCTGGGATGCCGCGGCCAGCGGCTATCGGCTATTGCCGGGTCTGCTGTGCAAGCTCGGCCTCCACGGCTTCGTAGACCGATTGACGCACCACGGTCTCCACTTCTTCACGCAGGCGCAGCACCATGGATCGGGTCTGTGCTTCCACAACCTGCGCTATCGCCTCCTTGAGCTTCTGCTCCAGAACCAGATCCACCCGCTGCATGAGTCTGTGGACCAGATACTCTTCGGTCACCACGGCACCGTGCGCATCCAGTGCCTGCTGCAGGCCGGCTGCCCCAAAGACCGGGGCGGGTTCAACAGCCTGCTCCACATCTTGTGCCTGGACGAGTGGCTCGGCGGCTTCCTCATCGAGTGCCTCAGACCCAGGTTGAAGCTCTTCACCCTGGGGTTGGCCAGCGTCCGTAACGGATGGCTGCTCCGCCTGGTCTGCGAGCGGAAATGCCGCCACGAGTTCGGCAGTTACCAACTCAGTCTCAGGCTCCACCTGCCTGGCCGATATTGCTTCTACCACCTCCCCAGCCATGCTCTGCGCAAATGACTGCTGCGGCGGCAAGGATTCCGGCAAAGGGGGCAGTTGATGCGGAATACCTGCAGGCCGGCCGCGGCCGTAGAGACCGTCCGCCAGCCATGAGGTGTGAAACGACGGCCTCGCCAGAGGGACAACGCTGTCTCCCAGCGTCCGCGGGCCTAGCACCTGCTGCGCAGCTCCCTGAGAGTGCTCCGGCGGCGCCGGCTGAGCGCTGTCCGCAGTGTCTTCAAGCGCGGCAGCTTCGGGCTGAACCACCTCGGTCAGGGTGGGGACGAAGCGTGGCGGAACTTTGGATGAGGAGCTCATGACCTAGCCCTTGAGATTCAGATCGTGCCGGACGATGGAAAAACCACGCGCTGCATAGTCGCGCCAGCGGGCACGCGCATCCTGGCGATCCATCTCATCGCCGGAAGAAACGATTTCCACCACGCGCGCGAAGCGCTCAAACCCCGACGGCACCTGCGGCGTGAGATTGACCAGGACATCGTAATGAGGCAGGTCCTGCAGGTGTTCGGCCAGGATGACGGGAGAAGCAGCAAGCATCCGCGCCCCATCCGACTCGCAAGCATGCGCGAGAAAATCCGTGGCCGACACGCTCCACAAACGGGGCGAAAGCCGGCTCAGCGCAGCTCCATCCCCCAGAACCACGATACGCGCACCATGACGCAGAGCCTTGCGTGCGAATCGGCACACATAGCCCAGCTTGTCTGGTGCATTGAAATGAAAGGCAATTTCTGTCACAACTCTTGGCGGCAGATGCGGCCCGAAACCAGGCCGCATCTGCCGACTTTTCTTAAGCCGAAGCCTTGGCAGTCACACGCGTGCGGCGCGAAGCCGCAGGTTTGGCAGCACTCTTGCGAGCCACCGGGGTCCTGGCAGCAGTCGCTGCTGCAGCGGCAATCCGGCCTTCCTGACCCAGCAGATATTGCACCAGCAGGCCTACGGGGCGACCCGTAGCGCCCTTGGCAGCACCGCTCTTCCAGGCAGTACCGGCGATATCCAGATGTGCCCAGGGAATATCGCCCACAAATTTCTGCAGGAACTTGGCGGCCGTCACCGCACCTGCGGCGCGCCCTGCCACGTTGCCCATGTCCGCAAAATTGCTCTTGAGGCCATCGGCGTACTCCTCGTCCAGAGGCATGCGCCAGCAAGGGTCGAGCGCCGCGTCGCCCGCAGTCTGCAAGGCTGCTGCCAGCTCGTCGCTGGTCGAGAACAGGCCGCTGCGCAAACCGCCCAGGGCAATCACGCAAGCGCCAGTCAGCGTGGCCATATCGACCAGCGCAGAGGGCTTGAAACGCGATGCGTAATGCAGCACATCGCACAGCACCAGGCGACCTTCTGCGTCCGTGTTGAGGATCTCGATGGTCTGACCGCTCATGCTGGTCACCACATCGCCAGGCTTGATGGCTGCACCGTCGGGCATGTTCTCGCATGCAGGAATCAGGCCCACGACATTGATGGCCGGCTGCAGCTTGGCCAGCGCCTGGAACACGCCCAGCACGCTGGCAGCACCGCCCATGTCGAACTTCATCTCATCCATCTCGGCTGCAGGCTTGAGCGATATGCCGCCGGTGTCAAAAGTGATGCCCTTGCCCACCAGCACGATGGGGGCCACGCTCTTGGCCGCACCGTTGTAGTGCAATTCGATGAAGCGCAGGGGTTCGCGCGAGCCCTGGGCCACCGCCATGAAAGCACCCATGCCCAGCTTGGCCACATCGGCAGGGCCGTGAATCTTGCAGCTCATGCGTGCTGCCTTGGCAATGCTCTTGGCAGCATTGGCCAGCAAGGTGGGCGTTGCATGGTTGGCCGGGCGGTTGGCCCATTCGCGGGCCATGGCAACGCCCTCCTGCTGCGCCACTGCGGTATTGAAAGCAGCGGTAACAGCGGCCGTCTTGGACGATACGCCCAGCACGAGCTTGGTCAGCGCCACGGGCTTGGCCTGGGATTTGGTGTGGGTATAGAGGTAGGTCGCATCGGCAACCGCCTGCACGGCAGCCGCCACAGCCTGGACATCGGCATCAAAGGCAAAGCTCACAACAGCCTTGGCAATGCCTTCGGTCTTGAGCACCGCGCCGCAGCCAGCCAAGGCATTGCGCACGTCCTTGGGAGTACCAGCTCCCACGCCCAGCAGCACCACACGACGTGCGGCAATGGCGGGCACTTGGTACAAAGGCAATTGCTTGCCACAAGACAGGGCAAAATCACCCTGCTTCACCGCATGAGCCACCATGGCTCCGATGGCGTCGCTGCCGAATGTGCCCGATGCTGCCTGTTCAGAAACCAGCACCAGCAGCAAATCACATTTTTCGCGCGCTGCAGCGGCAGCGGTCAGAGCCTTCAGTTCAAAGTTCATAATCGGTGTTTTCCTTTTAGCCAATGTTATTCGATTCATCCATACGCAAAGAGCTGGCCCGCAGCTTTGGCGCGACGGCCGTGGTTCTGATCACTGTGGTGATGACCATGATGCTGATCCGCACCCTGGGTCAAGCTTACAAGGGCAGTGTCAGCCCTTCCGACGTGATGCTGGTCATGGGTTTCACCGTGCTCGGACAACTCCCGACCATTTTGGGCCTGAGTCTGTTTGTCGCCATTGTGGGCTCTCTGTCCCGCATGTACCGCGACAGCGAGATGGTCATCTGGTTTGCTGCCGGCCAGGGTCTGGCCAGCCTGCTCAAACCCTTGCTGCGCTTTGCCTGGCCGGTGATTCTCATCACGGCCGTCCTGGCCCTCGGCGTGCTGCCCTGGTCCTATCAGCAAATCGAGCAGATCAAGACCCAGTTCCAGCAGCGCAGCGACTTGGATCGCATCGCACCCGGCGAGTTCCAGGAATCGGCCGGCGGCACACGCGTGTTCTTCGTGGACAAGGACTCTCCCTCGGACATGGCGGCCAGCAATGTCTTCGTGGTCTCGCGCGACCCGGGCAAGGAGTCCGTGACCTCGGCCAAGGGCGCGCATCTGGCCGTCATCAAGGGCCAGCGCATGGTGATTCTCGAAGACGGCCAGCGCATGGAGACACGCAGCGACGACGGCTCGGTGCGCATCACCGAATTCAAGGAATACGGCGTGCAGGTCGACAACGACAACCCCGTCGCCATCGAGGAGATGGCGGCGCGCAGCATGCCCACCAAGGACTTGATCGGCAAGGACGAGCCGATTGCCCGCTCCGTGCTCGCATGGCGTCTGGGCCTGCCGTTTGCCGCGCTCAACTTTGTCATTCTGGGCCTGGCCATCTCCAGCGTGAACCCGCGTGCGGGCAATAGCAGCAGCCTGATGATCGCCCTCTTCGCCTTTATCGTTTACTACAACCTCATGACACTGGGCGAGAGCTGGGTCAGCGCCAACAAGATAGGCATGTGGGGCATTCTGGGCCTGCTGCACGGCAGCATCCTGATCGTCAGCGTGCTGGTACTGCTGGCGCGCCATTTCCGCTGGTCGCCGCGCGATCTGCTGCAGCGCTCGGGCACCCGCAAGGAGGTGGCACGATGAAAGTCCTGCGCAACCTGATCTATCGCGAGGTCATACAGGCCGTCCTGTATGTCTCGCTGGCCTTTCTGGCGCTGTTCTTCTTCTTCGACCTGGTCGATGAGATGCGCTGGGTAGGCAGCGGCAACGCCGGCTACACCGCCACGCGCGCCCTGCTGTTTGTGGCCCTGTCCATTCCGGGCCACCTCTACGAGCTGATGCCGATTGCCGTGCTGATCGGCGCCATCTTCGTGATGGCCAAGTTCGCCCAGAGCTCGGAGTTCACCATCATGCGCACCAGCGGCATGGGCCCCTGGCTGGCACTGCGCACGCTGCTGATTCTGGGCATGAGCTTTGTGCTGCTCACGGTGCTGGTGGGCGACTATATTGCCCCCGCTGCCGACAACTTCAGCCAGAAACTGCGTGTGGTCAGCAAAGGCCAGATCTCCCGGGGCGCGACAGGCGCCTGGCTCAAGGAAAAGCAAGGCGATCACTCGGTCGCCATCAACGTCGGCGCCGTCAAGAGCCCTGGCGACTTCGTCAATGTGCGCATCTTCGAGTTCGACAGCAAGGGCCGTATCGCCGCGCAGATCAACGCCCAGTCGGCCCAGGTCGATGAAGACAGGGAGCAGTGGACGCTGCAGGGCGTGCAAGGCAGCAAGGTGGCCCAGGATGGCGATGTCACCAAGCTAAGCCCAATCAGCGAAGCCAGCATGAACTGGCCCACCAAGGTCACTGCGGCCATGGTCTCGGGCGCGCTGCTCAAGCCTGATCGCATGACCACGATTGCGCTGTTCCAGTTCATACGCCATTTGCAGGACAACGGCCAGGCCGCGCAAAAGTACGAAATCGAGTTCTGGCGCAAGGTCTTCTACCCGCTGAGCTGCCTGGTGATGGTGGTTCTCGCCCTGCCTTTTGCCTATCTGCATTTCCGCTCGGGCGGCATCACGGCCTATGTGTTTGGCGGGGTGATGGCCGGCATCAGCTTCTTCCTGCTCAACAACGTGTTCGGCTATATCGGCACCCTGCAATCCTGGTGGCCCTGGCTGGCCGCCGCGGCGCCGGGCCTGCTCTACACCGCGCTATCGCTCTCGGCCTTTGGCTGGCTGGTACTGAGGCGCTAGCCATGGATGACGCAGCCAACCACTCTCCAGCCCGGGCCGGCCTGATCCTACTGGCCCATGGCTCCAGAGACCCCCTCTGGCGCCAGCCCATAGAGGCCGTGCACCAGCTGCTGCAGGCCATGCAGCCCGACCTGCCCTGCATCTGCGCCTATCTGGACGCCTGCGCCCCGGATCTGCCTGCCGCCACGCAGAGCCTGATTGCCCAGGGCGTCGAGCATCTGATCGTGCTGCCGCTGTTTCTCGGCACTGGCAAACATGCACGAGAAGACATTCCGCGCCTGCTGGACGAATTGCGCCGGCAGCATCCCGCCTGTCGGTTCGATCTGCAGACCACTGCGGGCGAGAATCCGCGCGTCACGTCCCTGCTGGCGCAGCTGGCGATAGAGGCGGCAGCTGGCACCGAAGTGCTCAAACATACAGATTTCAAATAAAAAACAGCTTCTTTAGATATTTGAAGCATAATGATGCAAGTTCTTAGTCCATGCCGTCATGAACCTGCATCAATTCCGCTTCGTTCAGGAAGCCGCCCGCCGCAATCTCAACCTCACCGAGGCGGCCAAGGCCTTGCACACCTCCCAGCCCGGAGTCTCCAAAGCCATCATCGAGCTTGAGGAAGAGCTGGGCATCGATATCTTTGCGCGCCACGGCAAGCGCCTCAAGCGCATCACCGAGCCGGGACAGGAAGTCCTCAAGAGCATAGAGCTGATCATGCGCGAGGTGGGCAACCTCAAGCGCATCGGCGAGCAATACAGCGCCCAGGACAGCGGCACGCTGAGCATCGCCACCACCCACACCCAGGCCCGCTATGTGCTGCCGCCCGCCGTGGCACGCCTGCGCGAGCTCTATCCCAAGGTCACCATCAGCCTGCACCAGGCCACGCCCGCCGAAGTCGCGCGCATGGTGATCGACGAAGTCGCCGAGATCGGCATGGCCACCGAATCGCTGGCCGACTACCCCGATCTGGTGACCCTGCCCTGCTACGAATGGCAGCATGTGCTGGTCATCCCCACGGGCCACCCGCTGGCGCAGAAAGAGCGCATCACGCTCGAGGACATCGCCCAGGAAGCCCTGATCACCTACCACCCGTCGTTTACCGGACGCGGCAAGATCGACCAGGCCTTCGAGATGCGCCGCCTGCATCCGCATATCGTGCTGGAAGCCATCGATGCCGACGTGATCAAGACCTATGTGCGTCTGGGCCTGGGCATCGGCATCGTGGCCGAGATGGCCATGCGCGACGATCCCGTCAACGACCTGGTGGTGCGCCCCGTCGGCCATCTGTTCGGCACCAGCGTGGCCCGTGTGGCCATCAAGCGAGGCGCATACTTGCGCAACTTCGTCTACCGGTTTGCCGAGCTGCTCAGCGACCGTCTCTCGCGCGACCTCATCATGCGCGCCATGAACGGCAGCGTGGACGACTTCGGACTCTGATCCTGCCCGCCTCAAGGGCCGGTGCCTGTGCGCCCGGCCCATGCATTGCAAGACTATCGTGACTCCCAACTTCCCCAGCAAGCTGCCCAATGTGGGCACCACCATTTTCACCGTCATGTCGGCGCTGGCCGCCGAGCACCAGGCCGTCAATCTGGGCCAGGGCTTCCCCGACTTCGGCTGCGACCCCAGGCTGCTCGACGCTGTCAACGATGCCATGCGTGCCGGTCACAACCAGTACCCGCCCATGACGGGCTGGCCCGCACTGCGCGAGGCCGTGGCTGCCAAGATCGAAACGCTGCACGGCCGCCGCTATGACGCGGGCAGCGAAATCACCATTACCGCCGGTGCCACCCAGGCCATTCTCACAGCCATTCTGGCTACCGTGCATGCAGGCGACGAAGTCATCGTTCTCGATCCCTGCTACGACAGCTATGTGCCCAATATCGAGATGGCCGGCGGCGTGGCCGTGCGGGTGCCGCTGACACCCGGCAGCTTCCGCCCCGACTTTGCCAGGATCGCTGCCGCCATCACTCCGCGCACGCGCCTGCTGATCATCAACAGCCCGCACAACCCCAGCGCCACCATCTGGACCGATGCGGAAATGCGCCAGCTCGAAGCCCTGCTGGCGCCCACCAATGTGCTGCTGATCAGCGACGAGGTCTACGAGCACATGGTCTTCGACGGTGCCGAGCATCTGAGCAGCGCCCGCTACCCGGGCCTGGCCGAGCGCGCCTTCATCGTTTCCAGCTTTGGCAAGACCTACCATGTCACGGGCTGGAAGGTCGGCACCGTGGCCGCGCCCGCCGCCCTCAGCGCCGAATTCCGCAAGGTGCACCAGTTCAATGTGTTCACCGTGAACACGCCCATGCAGGCGGGTCTCGCGCAGTACATGCAGGACCCGGCGCCCTATATGGAGCTTTCGGCCTTCTATCAGGCCAAGCGCGATCTGTTCCTCGGCGGCCTGCAGGGCTCGCGCCTGAAGCTGCTGCCCACGGCCGGCACTTATTTCCTCTGTGCCGACATCTCCTCTGTCTCGGACCTCAACGAGGCCGAGTTCTGCCAGTGGCTGGTCCGGGAAATCGGCGTGGCCGCGATTCCGCTTTCGGCCTTCTACGGCGACGGTTTCGACCAGCGCGTGGTGCGTTTCTGCTTTGCCAAGAAAGACGAAACCCTGATCGAGGCTGCCGCGCGCCTGCGCCAGCTCTGAAACGCTGAGACCCATAAAAAAGGAGCGCCTACCGCGCTCCTTTTCTCGTTTTCAGCAGGTTTTCATGCTGAATCTGTTTATCAGCAAGCGCAAGAAGCTATCAAATTAACTCTGCTTCATGCCGTCTCTGCCAGATGGCGCAGCATCAGCACCGCCCCCAGCACAATGCCGGCCAGCGCCACAAAGCTGCCCAGACTGAGCATGGAGATCGCGCTGATGCCCTGGCCCACGGTGCAGCCCATGGCCGTCACGCCGCCCACACCCATCATCAGCCCTCCCAGAAGATGGCGGGCCAGATCGCCGCGGTCGGCAAAGCCCTGCCACTGGAAGTCCCTGCGCCACAGCGCATGGACAAAGCTGCCCAGAACCACGCCCGCGACCGAGACAATGCCCCAGGTCAGCACCTTGTTGCGGTCGCTGAAGAACATCAGCCAGTCCAGCGTGTGCGCCACCGGCGTGACAAAGCTGAAGGCCTCGATGCGGCCGCTATAGGTCGCGGCATAGACCTGCTCCAGCGTCTCGGGGTGCTCGGCCACCAGCGCCAGATGGCCACCTAGCCACCAGGCCGCCGTCACGCACAGGCCGACCAGCAGCCCGCCCAGCAATACGACCCGGCTGCGCTCGGCACCGGGCCGGGGATCGAAGGCCAGCAGCAACAGCAAGCTCCCCAGACCCAGGCCCAGCACGCCGCGCAGCAGCGTCAAGGGCCAGGCCATATGGCCGGCCAGCCATTCGGGCAGCAGGGCCGGGCCCGCGAATTCCAGATGCACGCTGTCCAGCCAGCGCACCCGCGCCACGGCAGTAATGCCCTTGAGCGTGGCAAAGGCGGCCACGCCCATGACCAGCAGCACCACCAGCGCCTTGAGACTGCCGCTGCCCAGCCGGGTCAGATTTCTGGCCCCGCAACCCGATGCCAGCACCATGCCGCCGCCAAACAACAGCCCTCCCGCCAGGGCCGACAGCCACAGCAGGCGGCGGCTGGCATAAAGGGCATCACCCACCTGCAACTGGCCCCACAGCGCCAGCGCCGTGAAGCCCAGCATGCTCACGGCGATGGCCATGCACCACTGGCGCGCCCGTCCCCAGTCCTGCAGATACACCACATCGCTGATGGCACCCACGGTGCAAAAGCGGGTCTCGCGCATCACAAAGCCCAGCACAGCGGCCAGCAACAAAATGGCCACCAGAACGGTGGCCGTCAGGGAATCAAACTCGGCAGGACTCATGCGGGCATTGGACGGCGCGGCCCGGCTTCAAGGCAATGGCATATACCCCAGCCCGCGCAATAACACTGTCTTAATCGGCTTTCCAATCAGCTTTCATCAGGCCTTGGCCAGCCCCTGATTGCCGCCGACATTGATCAGTCGGGGCTCGTCAAGCCGGCGCGGCCCGAGCGTCTTGTGGTCCTTGAGCCAGGGCTCGACCACCTCCCAGATCTGTTTGTGTCCTGCGCTCTTGGCATCTTCGGCCACGGGCGCCCAGCCGGCCACCTTGTATTTCTTGTCCGCCTCCAGCAACTGGCCGTTCAGGCGCATGTCGCTGATGCGCCGACCCGCGCCGGCCGCCGGGTCGCACTGGTATTGCAGACCGCCCACGCGCACCATGTCGCCGCCCTGCTGGTAGTAAGGATCGGGATTGAAGAGATTGTCGGCCACGTCTTCGAGCACGGTCTTGATCGTGCCCCCCGTCATCTCGGTCACCGTGGCATAGGAATAGGTGGTGGCCGTCATGTCCATCAGCCATTCGCGCGTGATGTCCTGCCCGGCCAGCAACGATGTACCCCAGCGAAAGCCCGGCGAGAAGGCAATCGGCGCATTCTGCACCTCCATCATGGCGTCCAGCAGCAACTGGTCGCCCGTGCCGTTGAAGTTGCCACGGCGGTACAGCGTGCCGTCGGTGCGCGCCAGCACTTCGCCCAGCCGGCTTTCATAGGGCGCACGCACTCGGGTGATCAGCGCCTGCATCTGGGCATCGGCCGGCAGGATGTTGGCGAACACAGGCAGCAGGCGGTACTGGAAGCCACGCACCTTGCCGTCCCTCACATCAAAGTCCAGCACACCGAGAAACTTGCCGTTCGAGCCCGCGTTGGTGACTATGGTCTTGCCGCCTGCGTTCTGCACCAGCGTGGGCACTGGCATGCCGTCATGCGTGTGGCCGCCCAGGATGGCGTCTATGCCGCGCACGCGGCTGGCCATCTTGAGGTCCACGTCCATGCCGTTGTGCGAGAGCACGACCACCACCTTGGCGCCCTTGGCGCGAACCTCGTCCACCATCTTCTGCAGATTGTCGTCCTGGATGCCGAAGCTCCAGTCCGCCACCATGTAGCGCGGGTTGGCGATCGGCGTGTACGGAAAGGCCTGGCCGATGATGGCCACGGGCACGCCGTTGATCTCGCGGATCACATAGGGCTTGAACACCGGATCGCCGAAATCGGCCGTCTTGACGTTTTGTGCCACAAAGTCGAGCTGCGTGCCGAAATCCTTGTCGATGATCTCCTGCACGCGCTGCATGCCGTAGGTGAATTCCCAATGGCCCGTCATGACGTCCACGCCCAGCAGCTTGCAGGCATCCACCATGTCCTGGGCATTGGTCCAGAGCGAAGTGGCCGAGCCCTGCCAGGTATCGCCGCCGTCCAGCAGCAGTGCGCCAGGACGCGAGGCGCGCATGCGCTTGACCAGCGTGGACAGATGGGCAAACCCGCCCACCTTGCCATAGCGCCTGGCCGCCGCCTCGAAGTCCAGATAGCTGAAGGCATGGGCCGACGCCGTGCCTGGCTTGATGCCCACGGAGCGCAGCAGATGCTCGCCCACCAGATGCGGGCGCTGGTTCTTCATCGCAGCAATACCGAGATTGACACTGGGCTCACGGAAGTGAATCGGGTTGAGCTGAGCATGGCAGTCCGTCATATGCAACAGGGACACATTGCCGAACGGCGCCACCTCATACAAGGCCTTGTCGGCCAGCGACTGATCGGCGTAGGCATAGCGCTGCAATCCCATGCCCGAGACACTGGCTGCTGCCAGCACTTGCAGAAATTCGCGTTTGGAAAGACTCATGCTGATATCCGTTGGTACCTATGCAAACAAGGAGGCAAGCACGGGCATTTCTACCCTGCCCGATCCGAATTTGCATAAGTTGTGTGCGTAATGCTGCGCGCCGCAACTGCTTGGCAGACGCCAGGCAAGGGGTGCGAAGGGTCATCCCCTCCCGAATTGCGAAGCAACGCGAGAGAGGGGCAAGCGGCATAGCCGCTCAGAGGGAGCTATTTGTTGACGGGAGAGGCAGGATCGACAAGCAAGGCGACAAGATCTCGTGTCTGCGCTTCGGTGAGGATGCCGGAGTGACCGAAGCGGGGCATGCCCGAGCAGGCGTTGTAGGCCTTGGCGTTCCAGATCTTGCCCCAGGTGTACTCGACGATGGCTCTGGACTCGGGGCTAGACGGATCCTTGATGCCGCGAATCTTTCCATAGTTGTAGAGACTGGGGCCCAGCGTGCCAAAGGAGATTTCTTCCTTGCTGATCTGGTGGCAGTTGTAGCAGTTGCCGCCATTGGCGCTGCCTGCCTTGTCGCTCCAGGTCATGCCTCTACCGTTCTGGGCGATTTTTTCGCCCTCCTTCCAGTCGCCGAGCAGCTTGCCATCCTGAGGCCATTTGACGGTCTTGAGATTGGCAGCTTCGATGGCTTGCGCACGCGCAGGTGCCAACGGCTTGCCGGATGCATCGGCAGCGCTGCAGGCCGCATTCGATTCGTCCTGCTGCAGGCGATCGACCTTGGCGATGCCCTGGTCGCGGAAAGAGGTCTGCACCATCCTGGCCGTCAAGGCATCGATGTCCGCCGCCCCGTCGACGGAGGCACAGCCCAGCACCAGCAACGATGCGGCCACGGCCAGGTACGGCATGTGTTTTTGCTTGCGCATAGGGCCTCCTTATCGCTTGATGGCCGGTGCGGTCGACGTCCCGCCCTTGCCGTTGACGCCCATGAACACACCCAGCGCCACCGTCACGTCGCTGGCGTAACCGGGATAGGGAAAGCGCTGCTGACGGAAGCAGTCGTTGAGGCGGCGCTGCATGCTCCAGAGCTCGCCTGATGAAACCCGATAGGCGGGCCAGGCGCCAAAGCCTTCCGCAGCCCCGGGGTTCCTGGTCAGATTGGGCAGATCCTGCATGCGGATGCGCTTGCCATCCGCACCATGGCAGGAAGCACAGGCAAAGTCATGTGGGCCGCCGCGCATATAGAACATGCGCTTGCCCGCCTCGTACATCTGCCTTTCCTGCGCATGGCCTTGGGGCAGGTTGAACTTCATGCCTTTGGACTGCGATGAAATCCAGGCCACCAGCCCTTCCATGTTCTTTTGCTCGTCCTTGCCGAACGGTGTTGCCGCAATCTTTTGCGCATCCAGCCCCTGCAGCCTTTCCATGCAGGTCAGCAGGCGCGACTCCAGATCCTGCACCTTGCCCGTGTCGGCAAAATAGCGCGGCAGCTCCACAAAGGCACCCTTGACCACGCCCGGCCCCTTGCCCAGATCGCACTGCTCCATGGACGCCTTGCGGGGGCCGCGCTTTTGCGTCCACAGCTCCTCGCCCTTCATCTCGAACAGCTCGGCAGGGTTGCCGTCCTGCAGCATCTCGCGGTACTCGGCAATGCCGTCGGCTGTGGACTTTTGCGCCAGCACCGGCGCGGCCATGCACAAGGCCAGCACGGCAGCAGCCGCCTGGCCCGGGGAGGAATGTCTCATGGGGCACCTCTCTGTTTTTAATTGATTCTGGACTGGGGTGAAGGCTGGCCGACGGCCAGCCGCTGTCTGCGCCGTGCTCAGCTCACGGTCGCTTCATCGGTGCGGGTCTCGCCCTTGTTGTCCTTCCAGCTCACCGAGATCTTGTCGCCAGCCTTGGCACCCTTGACCACGAACTGCAGAAACGGGTTCTTGGAAACCGCAGGCCCCCACTCAGCCTGCAGCACCTGCTTGCCGTTGTGCGCGGCCGTCACCTCCTGAATAAACCAGGCGGGCACGGTCTTGCCTTCCGCATCCTTGCGCTGGCCGGTCTCCATTTCATGGGACATCAGCACGCGCACGGTGGTCTTGTCACCTGCAGCCTGGGCACGAATACGCATTGGATCAGCCATGTTCTTCTCCTTTTTCAGATGATTGGTTGCAATCAACCGCCGCAGCCACCGAGGGTGACCTTGACTTCCTTCTTGGCATAGAAAGCCTTGCCGTCATTGGTGATGGCCACGGCATACACATCGGAGGACTGGCCCAGCTTGGCGCGGGTCAGGAAGTTGGCTTCCAGCGCCTCGTTGACGGTGAAGGCCGCAACCAGCGTGTTGGGATTCTTTTCCACCAGCACCAGCATCTGCTTCACATTGGGCAGGCTGGTCGCTGCGCCCAGAGGCACGACGGCCCCGTTTTCGGCGATGTCGGGCGCCGTCAGCGTCACGTCCTTGCTTTCGGCAGGCGCAGCAGCTCCCATGGCCTTGAGCACATCGGCCACGGTCTTGGCGTCGAAAGCGGTCTTGTTATAGGCAGCCTGCGCTGCTTGCGGCAGCAGGCCGGCGGCCATCAGCATGCCGAGCACGGCCGCACTGTTCCTGAGGGCGTCTCTACGTTTCATCTTTGTCTCCTTTTCATTCACTTCACAGTCGCACGACACAAGCTGCATCAGGGCTTGGCGCCCGCCGCCAGCCACTGGGCAATCACCTTGGCATCAGCATCGCTGAGATTGGGCTGGGGCGGCATGGGTGTTGATCCCCAGACGCCGGAGCCTCCGACCCTGATCTTGTTTGCCAGATAGTCCAACTGGCCACCGTGCTTGCTGGCAATTTCGCTGAAGGCCGGGCCAACGAGTTTCTGCGCCATGCCGTGGCAAGCCATGCAGGCGTTCTTTTCCAGCAATGCCGTCGGTGCCGCACTGCCCGATTTCCTGTCAACAGCAGGCTTGACCGCCTTGCTTGCACCGCCATCGGTCTCGATGCCGCGCTGGGCACCGACCAGCCGGTTCTGCTGAGCCAGATTGCCGTGGTTGTTGCTGGCATGCTCGGGCAAGGCCGAGCGCAGCCTGGGCTCGGGGCCACAGTTGCTCATGCAGGCAGTAGCCAGCACATCGGGCCTGACGCTCTTGCCGAACTCATTGCCGGGCCACAGAGCATGCCGGGTCGTCATGCCGTTGCGGTTGGGCAGCTTCCGCTGCACCTCGGCAATGTTCGTGTCGCTGAGCGTGAAGCTCTCGGGCACCACGCCACCGAGGTTGAGCAGATAGGCCGTGACGGCATACACCTCTTCGGTGGACAGCGACTTGGGCGCATTCCAGGGCATGGCACGATTGATGTAATCCCACAGCGTGGACACCGTGGCCACCTTCATCAGGGTCGTGCGGCCCGGAAAGGCCGGATCCTTGAGCCGCGCCACATGCCCGGTCTTGATGTCCTCGGCCGTGGTGCCGCCGACCAGCGGGCTGAACACCTCGTTGGATTCGCCGAACACCCCATGGCAGGACGCGCATTTGGCCTCCCACACATCCATGCCTTTTTGCACCGAGCCCGAGCCTGCGGGCAGCCCCTTGAAGTCAGGGCGCACATCGATATCCCAGGCCAGAACCTCCTTGCCCGTGGCATTGCGGCCCACGCCGGGATAGCGGTCTTCGGCAGACTTGCTCTGCGCCGCAGCGGGCCCGGCGGCCACGCCCATGGCAAGCAGCGTCAGCAGGAGCAGAGGTTTATGCAAGCTGAACATTCGCGACCTCCCCGTTGGCACGTACCGCCCAGGACTGGATGGAATTGTTGTGATAGATGGAGCGCGTGCCGCGCGCGGCACGCAGTTGCTGGTAGCTGGGCTGCACATAGCCGGTCTCATCCATGGCGCGGCTCTGGATGATGCATTCCTCGCCATTCCAGACCCAGTCCAGGTTGAAGCGCGTCAGGCATTTGCCCATTACCGGCCCTTCGAGCCGGGCCGTGCGCCAGTTGCGACCGCCATCCACACTCACATCCACGCGCTTGACCTTGCCGCGCCCCGACCAGGCCAGGCCCGTGATGTTGTAGAAACCCTTGTCCAGCAGCATCTGGCCGCCGGACGGCGTGGTGACCACACTCTTGCACTCCTGAATGCTCGAGTACTGACGGTGCTGTCCATCGGGCATCAGGTCCACATAGTGGATCGCCTCGTCCTTGGCTGCATAAGGCATGTCGCCCACCTCGATGCGGCGCAGGTATTTCACCCAGCTCACACCCTGCACGCCCGGCACCACCAGGCGCAGCGGATAGCCCTGCTCGGGCCGCAGCATCTCGCCGTTCTGGCCGTAGGCGACCAGCACCTCGCCGGAAGTGATCAACTCCACGGGGATGGTTCGCGTCATGGACGAGCCATCCGCCCCCTCGGCCAGAATGAACTTGCCCTTCTTCAGATCGGCACCGGCCATCTCCAGCAGGGTGATCAGGGGCACGCCCGTGAACTCGCTGCACGACAGCATGCCGTGTGTGTACTGCACCGTGGGCACGGCCACATTGCCCCACTCCATGCCGGTGTTGGCGCCGCATTCTATGAAATGAAAGCGCGACACCGAAGGCAGACGCATGATCTCGTCCATGGTGAAGACCTTGGGATTCTTCACCAAGCCGTTGATCATCAGCCTGTGCTTGGAAGGGTCGATATCCCACCAGCCCTGGTGGTGGCGCTCGAAATGCAGACCGCTGGGCGTGACGATGCCGAACAGCGACTGCAGCGGTGCAAACGATACCGAGGCCTGCTTGGTCTGGGTCAGACCCGGGCTCTGGCGACGCTGCACATTGGCCTCGTACCTGGAGGGCTTGCCGTAGCCGTCGGTGACCACCGGCTGGCCCAGACCCTTGCTGTGTGCGGGCAGCTCCAGAATATTCGGGTCCCCATCGCCGCTCACGGCCTGCCGGTCCTGCGCATGGACGGCTGCAGCGCTGGCTGCAGCGGCCGCGAAAGCCCCGCGAATGAAGTCACGCCGACCTGCCCTGGCTTCGGCAAACACCGTACCTACATCGTCCGCCCGCACAAAGTTTTCGGGTGCCTTGCGCACCTTGCCCATCAACTGGCTTTGCATAAGCTCTCTCTTTGATCGTTGGTGGCGCTTACCGGGAAAGCACGACACGCCTGTTTCATTTGGAACCCTTGAGAATCCAGGCCGCCAGCGTCTGGGTGTCCGCATCGCTGAGTGCTGGCTGGGCGGGCATGGGCACCGGCCCCCATTTGCCGGAGCCACCGGCCTTGATGCTTTTGACCAGATAGGCCTGTGCATCGGCCTGGGCCGCATATTTCCTGGCCACATCCTGGAACGCCGGGCCTACCAGTTTCTTGTCCGCCGCATGGCAGACCATGCAGGCGTTCTTCTGCGCCAGCGCCTGATCCGCCTGCGCCAGTGCAGGAACAGCCAGCCCCAGCAACACCATCAAGCCACCCAGCCAGGATGCAGTCTTCATCGCTTGGTCTCCTTATATTTATATATAAGCATGTTGTTATTTAAAGTATCCAACAGCTCGTCAAATTTGAGATCCCGCGCTAACCCTCGTTATTCCCGAACAGGAACAGCGATACCCATATCCGGCTCAACGCCCCTGCACTGCTGCCCGGGCAGCCTTCATGCGTTCATCCAGATAAGCGCCATAAAAATCGGGGATGGAGCTGCCAATCAGGCGATCAGCCACTTCCCGTCGTCCTGCTCCATGAAAAAGCACGGTAGGAGCAACCTCGATCTCCAGTTGCCTGACCATGTCGCCATGCGTGGTCGCCGTGCCATCCCAGCTCTGCAAAGGCTCACGTGACAGAAAATGAATCTGAGTCACCAAAGCCCCGGACTGTTGCAACGGCAGCAGGTAATGTTCGCGCACGATCTTGCAGAACGGGCAGCCATGCAGGCTTGCCATCACCACCAACGGCTGCTTGCGGGCCAGCGCCAAGGCCAGGTCGTGCTGCAGACTCTGGCTGGTGGGCAGCAGGCGCTCAGAGGCATCGAGCGCCGCCCACGCCGGGGCCGCGCCCGCCAGCAGCAGCTGCAAGCACAGTCTTCTGCGGGCACGAAAGGAGCTGGCTGTTTCCATCACGGCTTTTCCTGCTCCATCAGCAAAAAGGTGTTGTAGGCATTCATGCGATTGGCTTCCTTGAACAGCGGGTAAGCCGAGAACCTGGACCAGTCCGTCGCCTGATAGGCCTCGTCAAACGGGTCGAGGTTGGCTGCGGCCTTGCCCATGGCCTCGCGCAGATAGTGCAGATAGTCTCGCGTCAGCTGCATGTCCTGGCGCGGCTGCTCGGAGGCCGGGCCGTGGCCCGGCACCATGACCTTGACGGGGAGCTTGAGCAACTCATCCAGCGCGGCAATCCAGTGGCGGCTGTCGGCCTGGCCCACATAGGGAATGCGGTTGCGAAACACCACATCGCCAATGAACAGCACACCGCTTTGCGGCAGGAAGATGGCCGTATCCTCCGGCGTATGCGATGGCCCCATATGCTGCAGCACAAAGTCCACGCCCCCCACCTTCAGCGTGGAGCTATCGCCCGACACCCATTGATTCGCGGGCACCAGGCGCGTGCTCCGGTCGACCCAGGGAGCCAGATCCTTGCGCGAAGCCTCAAGCCGCAGATGCGCGGTTTCTGAGTTGATGTATTCACGCGCCTGGGCATGGGCCACGATTTTTGCGCCCAGGGCCTCGAACACCTGCAGGCCATAGATGTGGTCGGCGTGATAGTGGGTCAGCAGCACATGGCTGATGGGCTTGGGCGTCAGCGTACGGATTTTCTGCACTAGCTCTTCGGCCAGTGCGGGCGAACCCAGCGCATCGATCACGACCACGCTGTCATGGGTGATGACAAAGCCCGCATTGGAGATGAAGTTGCGATTGGCCGGGCTGCCCAGCGCCGATACGCCCTGCACAAAAAATACATTGGCAGCCACCTGTTGCAACTCCATCACGGGCGCGCTGACCGCTTGCGGAATGAGCGACCTGGGGGCTGCATCATGCGCGGCCGCTGTACCTGTCGCTGCAATCGCTGCCCACACAAAGCTCCTCAGCGCAGCTCCTGCCCAGCTTGTCATGGCTTTGTCTCCCTTGCATGGGCAGCGCGTCATGCTTGCATGTCGCCACTAGCGCTTGCCCTATTTTTGAATGTTTGCGTCATCGTTAATATAAGCAAGTGGCAATATTTAACCAAGGGCATCTTCCCTGATTCCCATAGACACCACAGGAGACATTCCATGAAGCGCCAGTTCATTGCCCTGAGCTTTGCCCTGTGTACGGCGATTGCCGCCGCTCAGGATGTGAAAGTGGTCTATCACGTCAACACCGGCGTGGAGACAGCGGCCGCCATACTCGCCAATATCAATAACGAACTCAATGCCTCGCCCACGGACAAGATTGTGGTGGTCACCCATGGACCAGGCATAGACTTTCTGCTGAACAATGCCAAGGATAGTAAGGGCCGCGAGTTCAGCGGCCAGGTCAGCGCACTGGTGGGGCGCGGCGTGGAGTTCAAGGTCTGCAACAACACGCTGCAAACGCGCAAGCTCGATGCCTCAAGCCTGCTGATGGAGGCCTCGGTCGTCCCCTCCGGTGTGGCCGAAGTCGCACGCCTGCAGGCCAAAGAAGGCTTTGTCTATCTCAAGCCCTGAACCGCACACGGCCATGAAAAAAGGCGCCTGGTGCGCCTTTTCTTCCTTTGGGGCTCAAGCCATCAGTTCTGTTCGATGGCAATCTGCACGCAGATAGTGCGGCACATATGGACGACCTTCTCGTTGGCGATGAAATAGTAGATGCTGACCCCTTCACGCCTGCGGCCCAGAATGCCGGACTGGTACAACGTGTTCAGATGCTGAGACATATTGGGCTGGGTCGTGTCTATGGAAGCCAGCAGCTCGGAGACGTTTTTTTCTCCGTTGCACAACGCGCTGATGATCTTCAGCCGCATGGGCGCAGCCATGGCTTTGAACAGCTCGGCCGCACTCTCGAAAACGCTGTCATCCTCAAGCTCTGACGATTCCATGAAACACTCCTGAACACCGCTTCAGACGGCAACCCTCAAATAGAGGTGGTACGCCATGGTGCATGGCACCAGTTTATAGGAAGGTCCTGCAGCGCCTGTCATCACCCGACGACAAACACTGATGGGCATCAGGCAATCCCGAAAAAGAAGCAGCCAGCGCCTGACTGCCATGAATTTCAGGAACTTTCATAGCTGAAACCCATTGCCAATATACGCAAGCAGCTATCAAAAAATCAAGCTGGCTTCCACTCCAGAGGCCAGGCACCGCTTTGCACGTTCTGCAGCCACAGGCAGCAGCTCAGGGTCTTGGCATCAGTGACCTGGCCACTACGCACGCCGTCCAGCAGCTCGTCAGCCGTCATGCTGCAGACATCGAGAAACTCGTCAGCATCGAGCTGGCGCTCGCCCGCGGTCAGGCCGCGCGCGAAGAAGATGTGAATGACTTCGTCGGAGTAGCCGATCGCCAGATGCATGGGGCCGGCATAGGCCCATTCCCGCGCGCTGTAGCCGGTTTCCTCCAGCAGCTCGCGCTGAGCGCAGATCAGCGGCTGCTCGCCCGCATCGAGCTTGCCTGCGGGAAACTCAGTCATGACCCGGCCCACGGGGTAGCGAAACTGCCGCTCCAGCAGCACGCGTCCATCGTCGAGCAGCCCGATCACCACCACGGCGCCGGGGTGCACCACATACTCGCGCGTGGCCTGCCCGCCATGAGGCAGACGCACGGTATCGAGCCTCACCTGCAGAAAACTGCCCTGGTGCACCAGCTCGCTTTTGATGGGGTGCTCGATCAGATGGGCTTCCTGAGCCTGTTTGTCTTGTTGGGTCATCTCCGACTCGTCTTTCAAAGCGCTGTGGTGACAGCGCAAATACATCCAAGGTTTTAATCTTCGCAGAAGCCGGCTTCACTTTCCTCCACTCAGACCATGATGCATCCCATCGACACAGCCCAGACAGACATACAGCGCCACCAGTTTGGCCGCGTGACGGTGTTTCGCGGCGCCAAGGGTGGCAAGTATCCGGACGGCAACCAGGTCATGATTCGCGGCAGCGATACGCTGGCAGCGCTGGATACGCCTATCGTTGCCAACCTTATCGGGGCCGAGTTCGATGCCACCGAGCTGGTGGTGATGGGTCATGTGCATGAGGACCATATGGCCGGCCTGCACCGCCTACCGGACGCGCAGGTCTTTGCTCACGCGGGCGATCTGGCGGCCTTGCAAAGCTGGGAGGGCCTGGTTGCCACCCTTGGCTGGGCCGATTCGGCGCAGGCCGGCATCCTGCGCAGCAAGCTGGAGAGCGAATTCTTCTACGCCCCCAGACCCGATGCCAAGGGCTACGAGGATGGAGCCGTCTGGGAGCTGGGCCGGTCGCAGATTCGCGCCATTCATATGCCTGGCCATACCGCCGGCCATACCGTGCTGCTGATCGAGCCCGAAGGTGTTGCCTTTATCGGCGATATCGACCTGACAGGATTCGGCCCTTATTACGGCGATGCCTGCTCCTGTCTGACTGACTTTCGCCGCAGCCTGGCGCGGCTGCCCGAGATCGAGGCCCGGGTCTGGGTGACCTCGCACCACAAGGGCATTTACACGGAACGCGAGGCATTTATGCGAGACCTCAAGCGCTTTGCTGCGGTCATTGACGAGCGCGGTGCGCGCATTCTCGAATGGCTGGCGCAGCGGCCCATGACGCTCTCGCAGATGGTGGAGCAACGCCTGCTCTACCCGCAGGGCTTTGATGCGCCCTGGGTACAGGGGGCCGAGACGCGCAGCATTTCCCAGCATCTGGATGAGCTGCTGGCGGTCGGAGAAATCCTGCAGCAGCGCAACGTGCGCGGCGAAGACCTTTATCTGCGGGCTTGAATCCAGAGAAATAAAAAAGCCGACTT
This sequence comes from Comamonas sp. HJ-2, assembly GCF_053615495.1. Lineage (NCBI taxonomy): Bacteria > Pseudomonadati > Pseudomonadota > Betaproteobacteria > Burkholderiales > Comamonadaceae > Comamonas > Comamonas sp. HJ-2. Next base: position 196,578 of record NZ_JBSIFD010000005.1, read on the forward strand.
CTCAAGGAAGTCGGCGGTGGCAGGCGCTTGGCCACGCATCCACCAGGCAAGCGTGACAAACGCACAGCGGCTAGATCAGCCGGGCCCGGTCACCCGGGCTTTGAGACTCAGGCCACAGCGTCCATGGGCTTGCGCAGAAAGCCCTGGTTGGCGCCCTTGCGGTTGGGTGCGAAGCCGTTCTTGGCCAGGGTTTCGTCGGCGGTTTCGTAGAACACGCCGATCTGCTTGATCTCGCGGGCCTGCTGGGCCGTGGCAATCGGGCGACCGAACTCGCCCGCAATGCGCACCAGCTGCTTGATCTGCTCCACGGTGCTCATCTTGCCGGTGCGGGTCTGATTCCACAGCACGTCTTCGATACCGCAGCGCACATGCAGACCCAGGGCCATGCCGATCATATTGATGGGCAGCACGTTCAGCACCGAGCTTTCCACCGTCACGATGGCGTTGTCGGGCACGGCGCGCAGCATATTGGCCAGGTTGTAGATATTGGCCTGGTCCATGCCGCCGCTGATGGCGACCCAGTTCATGACCAGCGGCCCCTTGTAGACGCCACGGCGGATCATGCGCTCTATGGTTTCGAAACTGTTGATGTTGTAGACCTGGAAGGCGCTCTGGATGCCCTTTTCGGACAGGCGACGGATATGTTCTTCGACGAAGCTGGGGTTCGAGGGAACAATCATGTCCTTGTAGGTCTTGTGCAGATGCGGGAAGCCGCGCGAGACACCGCGGAAGTCGTCTTCGCCGGCATGCTCGGTCACGTTCATCTGCGTGGTGTTCACGGTCACCGTCACCTGGTCGGGCACGGGTGTCAGCTCGGCCAGCATATGGCGGGTATCGTCGGAGAGCCACTTGGCTTCGCCGTCCGGGCCTTCGGGCGCAAAGCTGATGGAGCCGCCGACCTGGATGATCATCTCGGGCACACGCTCACGCACACCGGCAATAAGCTCGTTGAACTTGGACAGACGCTTGCTGCCCTTGCCGTCGTCTTCACGCACATGCAGATGCAGCACGGTGGCGCCGGCCTCATAGCAGTCCACGGCCTTCTGAATCTGCTCTTCCATGGTGATGGGGATGTCCTCGGGGAAGTCCGAGGGAATCCAGCCCGGAGCGTAAGGAGCTGCAGTGATGATCAGCGGTTGCTGGTTTTCGGGATACAGGTGACCGTCAAGAAAGTTCATGGTTGTTGTCTCCGGTTTGAGTGCGAGAAATCAGTGTCTGGACAAACTGCATCAGCCGATTTCAGGCCATTGCCGATGCGTGAAGCCAGTATCAAATGCCATGCGAGATGCCACTTTGCATTTCAAGACACGCGCTTTCTCAAACGCGACAAGACCGGCAAACCATGCCTGAAGGTGATTGGCTCAGGCAACAGAGAGACAACATCGGCTCATGCACTGCAAAAGTCCAGGCGACTGCCGCGCACCATCGGCAACCTGCGATCTCCCCCTCCTCGCGGCTCCGATTGCAAGGCGCCCATACCGCGCCTCAAGCACGCATCGAAGCCATGCAGGCTGCAACCCTACATCGGGTAAGTGCGGAGTACTGCAGTCATCAAATGCGAAGTCGCAGGCATGAAACGCCAAGTCACCGGACTTGCGGACCTCCATCATGAATTGGTGCATTCCTACACCCCAAGCACAAGAGCGCAGGGACATGCCGGCAGATTCAGCGGATCACCTATTCGTTGGGTCTGCCCCCTGCGAGACAGAGATCGGCGTCATGCCGAATGTCTGTCCCCCATGAAAAACGACAGGAGACATCAATGACAACCGCTGTGAATTTTGCTGGACCACCCGGCCCGCAAGTGATGCCCGTGATTCGCGTCTTGCGAGCCAGAGCCGATAGCGCCGCAGCAAGACAAACTCTGAATGCTTGCGTTCTTGAAGATGGGCGGGTCACAGACTCTCCCGCCAGCGCCATCTGAGCAACTCCATTTAGGGAGCAACACATGCGAAACATTCCTCGAACCCTGCGTTCCTGCGCCGCAATTCTTTGCGTCGGCGTAATGGCCAGCACCGCCGTACAGGCTCAGACCCCTGCACCCGCCTGGCCCGTCAAACCCATCCGCCTCGTCGTTCCTGCGCCTCCTGGTGGCATCACCGATGGTGTGGCGCGCCTGGTGGCCGATCATCTGCAGACCAATCTGGGCCAGCCCGTGGTCGTCGACAACAAACCCGGCGGATCGGCCGTGATTGCCGAGCGCGCCGTGATGAATGCACCTGCCGACTGGCATACGCTGATGATTGCGCCCTCCAGCATCTGGACCGACTTTCCACTCACCGTGAAGACACCGTTTGACGTGCACAAGACATTCACCTATGTCTCGGATGTGGCCTCCATGGTGCATATGCTGGTGGCCAACAACAGCTTTCCCCCCAACAGGATTCAGGAGGTGCTGGACTATGCAAAAAAGAGCTCCGGCCCTATCAATATCGCCAACCTGAGCCCCGGCACTCGCTCCGACATGCTGGGTGAGTTGCTGAGCGAGAAAAGCGGCGGCAAGATCACCGCCGTGCCCTACAAGGGCTCGGCCCCTGCCATCGTCGATCTGATCGGCAATCAGGTACAACTGACTTTTGAAGTGGTGACCAATGCAGCCCCGCTGGTCAAGGCCGGCAAGATCAAGGCCCTGGGCGTGGTCTCGCCCAACCGCTCGCGCCTGCTACCCGATGTGCCCAGCTTTGCCGAGCAGAACATGCCCGACTTTGTGCTGCCCGATGCCAGTGTGGGACTGTTCGTGCTGAGCAGCACGCCCCCGGCCCTGACCCAGAAGGTGCGCCAGGAAATGGACAAGGTGACTCAATCCGCCAAGTTTCAGGCGCAGCTCAAAACCCAGGGCTTTGACGCCCCCCAGCCCAGCACGATGACGGAGCTGCAACAAAAAATGCTGAACACGGTGGAGCAGAACCGCAAAATTCTGAGCAAGCTCAGAATCGCCAGCAACTGAAGGACGCTGGCGTAGCCGCCCTCTTCCTGGGGTGGCACTTTGGTAGTGTGTTTGGCGGGCCCCTGCGGCCCGCTTTTTTATGCGCCGCCTGTGCCTTCGGTCTGCGCCTTGGCACGGCTGTCCTTGGCACTGCAGCCGAACTGGCTCTGATACCAGCGTGAAAAACTGCTGGGGGCCGTAAAGCCCAGCAGCTCGGCCACTTCGGTCAGAGAGCGGTTGCTCTCGAACACATAGCGCACGGCCAGCTCCTTGCGGATATCGTTCATCAGCGAGGAAAAGCTCTGACCCTTTTCCGTCAGCCGGCGCTGAATGGTGCGTGGCACCACACCCAGGTGCTCGCTGACTTTCTCAATGCTGCAGCGCCCGCTGGGCAACAGCAGCAAGATGGTGCGGCGCACATCGTCAAGCACTGCTTCCTCGCTCATGGGAGCCACGGACTCCAGCAGCTTCTGGGCATAGCGCACCATGGCAGGGTCGGCAAATTCGTTGCGCGTATCGAGATCGGCCTTGACGCAAACAATGCAGTTGAACTCTTGATTGAACTCCACGCGCGGGCCGAACATCAGGTGATGCATGCTCAGGTCCTTGGGCGCGGCGTGCTCGAAACACACCATGCGAGGCTGCCAGTCGCGACCTATCAGCTGCCGAATGGCGCGCACCATCACGCCCAGCGCCAGCTCCACGCGCTGGCGCGTAGGCTCATGGGCACGGCCGGCCAGCAACAGCTCACGGATCAGCACCGTGTCGGCCTGCTCATCCAGCTCCAGCGTCATGGCGCCGTTGAGCAGGGCCAGATGACGCACCAGCAGGCTCAGCGAATCGCGCAGCGTAGCCTGATCGCGAATCAGCAGGCCCACTGGCCCCATATTGGACAGCAGGCGCGAGCGCGCCATGCACAGACCAAAGCTTTCATTGCCCGACTGCGTGGCCGAGGCCTGCAGCAAACGCCCCACCTTGTCCACCGGAATCATCAGATCCGGCTCGTCGAGCACACCGGGGCTCAGGCCGGCATCGAGCAGCATGCGCGCGCCATTCAGTCCCGAAGCCTGGGCGACTTCGGCGTAATTGGTCAAGCAGGCGGCGCGAACGAGAGAGGCCATGGGGTTTCACTAACTTGGCACTAATTGCAAAGCACCAGTCATGTAATGACAAGCGCCGATCGAGGGGAGTTTTCACACTGGCGACATTGATTCTATAAGGAGACTTCCCAATGAAAAACGAGGTTGGCGCAGCACCCGCCCTTATCCGCTCCAGCTCTTTGACCCGCTCGCTGGAAGTCAATCCTCTGACCTGCTCCATCGGTGCGGAGCTGTCCAACGTTCACCTGGGAGCGGCCGCCGAGGACGAAGGCCTGATGGCCGAGATCCGCCAGGCACTGCTCAAGCACCGCGTGATCTTTTTCCGCGACCAGGACATCACACGCGCCGAGCATGTGGCGTTTGCGCGCAAATTTGGCGAACTGGAAGACCACCCGGTGGTGGGAAGCCACCCCGAGCACCCAGGCCTGGTGCAGATCTACAAGACCCCCGACAACCCTCTGGACCGCAACGAGAACTCATGGCACACCGATGCCACCTGGCGCGAGCAGCCCCCCATGGGCTGCGTGCTGCGCTGCGTTGAATGCCCGCCAGTGGGCGGCGACACCATGTGGGTGAACATGGTGATGGCCTATGAGAACCTGCCAGACGACATCAAGGTCAAGATCGAGCATCTGCGTGCCCGCCATAGCATCGAAGCGAGCTTTGGTGCCGTCATGCCTATCGAAAAGCGTCTGGCACTCAAGGCCCAATACCCCGACGCCGAGCACCCCGTGGTCCGCATCCACCCCGAAACCGGCGAGAAGATTCTGTTCGTCAACAGCAGCTTCACCACCCATTTCACCAACTACAACACACCCGCCAATGTGCGCTTCGGCCTGGACAAATCGCCCGGCTCCTCGCAACTGCTCAATTACCTGACCAGCCAGGCCATGATTCCCGAGTACCAGGTGCGCTTCAAATGGAGCAAAAACAGCGTAGCCTTCTGGGACAACCGCTCCACCCAGCACTACGCTGTGATGGACTACCAGCCCTGCCACCGCAAGATGGAACGCACCGCCATCATCGGCGGCCCCACGGACTGAGCCAGGAGACAGAAGATGACCTTGAAGCACACGATTCTCATCATCCCCGGCCTGCGCGACCATGTGGAAGAGCACTGGCAGACGCTGCTGGCCAAGGAGCTGACTGCGCAGTCCGTCCCCTGCGTCACCGTGCCACCGCTGGAGCAGGACAAGCTCAGCTGCCAGGCCCGCCTGGACGCGATCGACCGTGCACTGGACGGCATCGACGGCCCCGTCGTCATCGTGGCGCACAGCGCCGGCTGCATGATGGTGGCGCACTGGGCGCTGCGCCGAGCCCGTCCCATTCTCGGAGCCTTGCTGGCCGCCCCCGCCGATGTGGAAACCCAGATGCCTGCCGGCTACCCCCCCAAGGATGTGCTGGCAGCCCACGGCTGGACGCCCATCCCGCGCCAGCGCCTGCCGTTTCCCACACTGCTGGCAGCCAGCAGCAATGACCCGCTGACCCAGTTGGAGCGCGCGCGCGGCTTTGCGCGCGACTGGGGGAGCGAGCTGGTGGAGCTGGGCCCCCAGGGCCACCTGAACCCGGCCTCGGGCCATGGCCCCTGGCCGCAGGCAAAACAGCTGATCGAGGATTTGCAGGCTCGGATCGAAGCCCGACAGCCCGAGCCAACGGCCTGAGCCACCCGAAGACCATCACGATGAATGCGCAGCCACCCACAATATATAAAAGGTGCGCGCAGATGGGGAGCCAGATCTCCCCATTGAAGGAGACAAGCAATGAAGGCAACGACACCCGCCTCACGCAATTCAGTGGACACCGCAGGTTCTCGCACCGCGACAGCCTGCGCACTGCGCCGGAAATTAGGCCTGGCCGTCATGGCCGTGGCCGCCAGCCTGGCCTTGCCCGCACAGGCCGAGCAGACCGCGGACTGGCCGACCAAGCCCATACGCCTGATCGTCACCGGGCCTGCCGGCGGCACGGCTGACACCCTGGCCCGCCTGCTGGCAGAGGGCATGCAGCAAGAGCTCAAGCAGCCCGTGATCGTGGAGTCCAAGCCCGGTGCCTCGGGGGCCATCGGCATCCAGGACCTCAAGTCCCATGGCAAAAACGGCTACACCTTTCTGGTGATTCAGGACGGAGCACTGAGCGAGGCGCCCCTGGCCCAGAAAGTCAGTTTCGACCCGTTCAAGGACCTGACGCCGCTGGCCCAGCTCACACGCACCGGACTGGTCATGGTCGCCAACAAGGATCTGCCGTTCCAGACCCTGCCCGAATTCATCAGCTACGCCAGACAGCAACGCGACGGCGTGGACTTTGCCTCCTACGCCACGGGCCTGAAGGGTCACACCTCGGGCATGCTGCTGGGCCAGTTGGCCAAGATCAATATGCGCCATGTGGGCTACAAGGGCTCGCCCCCTGCTCTGGTGGACCTCATGGGCGGCCATGTCCCGGTGATGTTCGATGGCGTCACCACTTCGCTACCCCTGATTCGCAGCGGCAAGATCAAGGCGCTGGCCGCCGTCTATCCGACCCGCCTGCAGACTTTGCCAGAGGTGCCGACCTTCACGGAGCTGGGCTATCCCCAGCTGTCCAAACCCGGCTGGTTCGCCCTGTGGTCCCACCCGCAAACCCCGGCAGCCATCCAGCAGAAGCTGCGGGATGTGGCGCTGGCGCATTTCCGCAAGGAGGCCGTTCTCAAGCAGCTCGCCACGGTGGGCATGGAGCCCGGCCAGCCCCTTACCACGGCAGAAATGACGGCCGACCTCAAAGAGGCCAGCCGCAAGCAGGCAGCCCTGCTCAAGTCCATAGGCTACAAGCCCGAAAACTGAGGCCCGGGTCCTTGAGCAGTTGCCCTCAAGCTGCTCCATTACTTATCTGATTCAAGACCTCTGCCCGGTGCCCACCCTTGGCACCGTGGGCGGCCGCACCCAGCTCCAGTCCTTTGGCGGGATTAGAGCTGTGGGCTTGCCTGCGCCCTCAACCCATCCCCAGGCCCGGCCTTGCCCTGCTGTGTTTTTCGTCGGTTTGCCATCAGGCATCTTTTTTCAACGGTTCAAGGAGACATGAATGACTACAAAAAAAATGGCTTTCAATGCGCTGAGCGCTCTCGCATGCACGCTGGCGCCGCTGGCGGCCTCGGCACAATCCTCTGTGCAGGTCTATGGCGTGGTGGATATGGCCGTATCCAATTACCGCGGCGCTGGCGCAGGCTCGCGTCAGATGCTGACCTCCAGCGGCAATCAGGCCAGCCGCCTGGGCTTCAAGGGCCGTGAAGATCTCGGCAGCGGTCTGGCCGCCGGCTTTGATCTGGAAGCGGGTCTCAATACCGACAACGGCACCGGCCAGGCCTCCAACACCAACAACCAGCCTTCGGGGGCAGGCAGCAGCAACGGTCTGAGCTTCAACCGCAAGGCCCTGGTCTATCTGCAGAGCAAGCAATGGGGCGAGGTACGTCTGGGCCGCGACTATGTGCCCGCCTTCTGGAACATGTTCAACTACGACCCCTTTCGCCTGGGCGTGGGCATGAGCCTGCATGTGCTGCACGGTACCACTGTGACGGGCTTTCGGGCATCGAACAGCATTGGCTACTTCTCGCCCGGCTGCTCCAGCTCCAGTTGCAAAGGCCTGTTCTATCAGTTGATGACTGCATTCGGTGAAAACGATGCCGGCCCCAACCGCCAGGACGGCCGCGTCTATGGTGCACGCCTGGGCTATGGAGGCGACAACTGGGATGCAGCCGTCGCCATCACGTCCACCAAGAATCGTGCGGCCGACGATTACAGACAGATCAATGCCGCCGCATCCTACCTCTGGGAGGGCCACCGCCTCATGGTTCTGGCTGCCGATCACCGCACCGGCAACCGCCTGGCAGGTCTGGACAATGCCGACCATGTACGCTACTGGCAGCTGGGTGCCATCTGGAAGGTCGGCAACGGCAATATCCCCATGAGCTTCATGCGCCTGAACCGCAATGACAACAGCGGCAGCAGCTCCAACAAGTACGCCGTGGGTTATGTGCACAACCTCTCCAAGCGCACCGCACTCTACGGCACCTATGCCTATGTAGACAACCGCGGCAGCATCAACCTGCCGGTGGCCACGGGCGCGCTGCAAGGCCCGATTCCAGTCGCTGGCGGCAATGCCTCGGGCTTTGACATCGGCATTCGCCACACGTTCTGAGTCCAATCCATGGCAACCGGCGCCTGCCGGTTGCCGACCAGAGGACATCAATCCTGAAACCATAGAAGAAGGCCCGCAGAGAAAATCTGCGGGCCTTCTTCTATGCACATCAGCGCTCGAGGGTGTATCAGCAGTTGTCAGGCGGTTTGAGCCAGAGCAGTCCCTCTCTGACAAGAACTTCGTAGAGAGGAATCGTCATCTGCGGCGATGCCGTGCACTTGCCGCTGCGGATATCGAACTTGAGTCCATGCGCGGGGCAGCTCAGCACATGGGCATCGCAATTGCCGCCGGCCATGGAGGCACCCGCATGCGGGCAGCTGTTCTCCAAGGCATAGAACTCGCCTTCGACATTCAGCAGCAAGATGCTCTGGCCACCAGGCGTGAAGACCAACTTTCGCCCGCCAGGCGGCAAATCCCGCGCGGCACCGGCGGCCAGCAATGCGGTATCAGGCGAAGATGCTGTCGGCAACACGGGCATGCTCCATGGCGCGCAGCAGCTCCGCGGGCGCCACCGCGCCCGTCACCTGCAGACGCTGGTTGAACACCATATGCGGCACGCCGCCGGTATGGCCGGCCTCGCTTTGGTAGCGCAGCGCATCAAAGCGGGAAGGACTCCAGTCCAGTGCTGCCGAGTGCGCCAGCTGCTGCAGCACCATGACCGAGCCTATATCGCGGCCCTGCACAAAGTAAGCGGCAAAGATGGACTCCACAAAACGGATCATGGATTCACCATCGAGCAGAGTCTGGGCGTAGTTGACCAACGCACAAACCAGGCGCGTGCTGGGGAAGGTTTCAATCAGCGCATGATTGATCTGCAGGCCCGCCGCATGGGCCGCCGAGCGCACCTGGGCACGGCGAACCTCCACGGCCCTGGGACCGCCCAGCCTGGCTTCGTAGAAGGCCTGGTAAGGCACTCCATGCTCCGGGATATGGGGCAGCAGAGTGTCTGCATGCCAATGGATTGCAAGCTGCTGGTCGGGATATCTGGCCAGCAGCATCTCACGGGCGGCCAGCAGATTGCGCAGACCGATCCAGCACCAGGGGCAGATCAGGTCCAGCGAAAAGTCGACCTGCAGTGTCGTTGCAGCAGAGCTTTGAGTCATGGCATTTATTTCCTTGGGCAATCACCGGGGTTGATGCAAAAAAAGGGCTGAATGGCTCAGCCCTTTTCATACAGAAGTGCTGCCTTTGGTATCTCAGAGCGTGAAGATGGCCGATCCCACAATCTTGCGGGCTTCCAGATCGCGGTGAGCCTGAACGGCGTCTTCCAGCGCATAGCGCTTGCTGATATCCACCTTGATACGGCCTTCGGCCACATGGGCGAACAGTTCGTTGGCCAGCTCTGCACGCTCCGCGGGGTCGGCGATGTAATGCGCCGATGCAGGACGCGTCAGGAAGAGCGAGCCTTTGCCGGCCAGAATCTGCGGGTTGAATGGCGCAATGGAGCCCGAAGCCGTACCCAGACAGACCATCAGCCCGCGCACCTTCAGGCTGTTGAGCGAGCCCTCGAAAGTGTCCTTGCCCACGCTGTCGAAGACGGCATTCACGCCCACGCCGTCTGTCAGCTCACGCACGCGCTTGGCCACGTCTTCGTGGCTGTAGTTGATGGTGTGAACGCAGCCGTTGGCCTTGGCCACTTCGGCCTTGGCATCGCTGGAGACTGTGCCGATCACGTTCAGGCCTTCCAGCTTTGCCCACTGCGACACCAGCAGGCCCACGCCACCGGCTGCAGCATGCAGCAAGATGGTGTCGCCCTTCTTGAAGTCCCAGATACGGCGCATCAGGTAAGCCGCCGTCAGTCCACGCATGGTGATGGCTGCTGCGGTTTCAAAGCTGATATTGTCAGGCAGACGGATCAGGGGGGCAGCAGAAATCAGGCGCTCCGTGGCGTAAGCGCCGATGGTGTTCAGTGCACCGGTATAGGTCACGCGGTCGCCGACCTTGAAATCCGTCACGCCGTCGCCCACGGCCGTGATCGTGCCGCAAGCCTCGCTGCCCACGCCCGCGGGCAAAGGAGCGGGATACAGACCGGAGCGGAAATAGGTATCGGCAAAGTTCAAGGCTACAGCGCCTTGCTTGAGGCGGACCTGACCTGGACCGGGTTGGCCGACTTCAATGTCTTCCTGTCGCAACACCTCGGGGCCGCCAACTTCGTGATAACGGATTACTTTAGCCATACAAACTCCCAGTCAGATACCAATCGAAAGGTGATGCAGCACACTGCCTCACCTCGAACAGAAGCAATACGAATCAATGACTTAGGCCATATCCCCGGTATTCTTCCATTCAGACTGGGTTGAATTTATGGGAATTCGGCTCCAGGACATTTCCCGAGAACGCCGCTCTCTTGTCTTTACGCGACACCACGGGTAAACACCAGGTCAAAAAAGTTAACTATAAAGTTTCTCTTTGATTGAAAGCTTGCCGCAAGCGTTGGCCACCATATTGCGCGTCTGCGACTGCGGCAAGCCCGTCACAGCCTCTAGAATCATTCCGTTTACGTAAACGTCAAACCAATGCGAGGTCCTGACATTCTTGCCAGGCGCCAGACATGAAGTCGAGGGAAGCCCCTGCCATCCGTGGCAGGCAACATCCCCAACAATCCAAGGCACAACCCAGGTCTGGCAGCCAGCCGGGCCAGCATTCAAGGAAACAGAGACGATGACCTACAAAGCGCCCATCAAAGACATGCTGTTCGACATGGAGCATCTGGCCCAGATCGAGCAGGTCGCCCAGATTCCCGGCTTTGAAGATGCGGGGCTGGAAACTGCGCAGGCCGTGCTCGAAGAATGCGCCAAGCTCTGCGAAGGCGTGGTCGCCCCCCTGAATGTTCCCGGCGACCTCAATCCCTCTTCCTTCAAGGATGGTGTGGTCACCACCACGCCCGGCTTTGCCGATGCCTTCAAGCAGTACGCCGAAGGCGGTTGGCAGGGTCTGCAACATCCTGCCGACTTTGGCGGCCAGGGGCTGCCCAAGACCATTGGCGCGGCCTGTATCGAGATGCTCAATAGCGCCAACCTGAGCTTTGCTCTGTGCCCGCTGCTGACCGACGGCGCCATCGAGGCGCTGCTGACTGCCGGCAGTGACGCGCTCAAGTCCACCTATCTGGAAAAGCTCGTGACCGGCGAATGGACAGGCACCATGAACCTGACCGAGCCCCAGGCCGGATCCGACCTGGCCCTGGTGCGCACCAGGGCCGAGCCTCAGGGCGACGGCAGCTACAAGGTCTTCGGCACCAAGATCTTCATCACCTATGGTGAGCACGATATGGCGGACAACATCGTCCACCTGGTGCTGGCCCGCGTGGCGGGGGCGCCCGAGGGCGTCAAGGGGATCAGCCTGTTCGTCGTGCCCAAGTTCCTCGTGAACCAGGACGGCTCCTTGGGCAAGCGCAACGATGTGCACTGCGTCAGCATCGAGCACAAGATGGGCATCAAGGCCTCGCCCACGGCCGTGCTGCAATTTGGCGACAACGGAGGAGCCATCGGCTACCTCGTGGGCGAGGAAAACCGCGGCCTCGAATACATGTTCATCATGATGAACGCCGCCCGCTATGCCGTGGGCCTGCAGGGCCTGGCCGTCGCCGAGCGTGCCTACCAGCACGCCGTGGCCTACGCCAAGGAACGCGTGCAAAGCCGCCCCGTCGACGGCTCGGTCAAGGCCAGCGCCACCATCATCCACCACCCCGATGTGCGCCGCATGCTGATGACCATGCGTGCCAGCAACGAGGGCTGCCGCGCCATGGCAACCGCCGCCGCCGCCGCCTACGATGCCGCCCACCACCATCCGGACGCCGAAGTGCGTCAGGCCAATCAGACCTTCTATGAATTCATGGTGCCCCTGGTCAAGGGCTACAGCACCGAAATGAGCCTGGAAGTCACCAGCCTGGGCGTGCAGGTGCATGGCGGCATGGGCTTTATCGAGGAAACCGGCGCCGCCCAGTATTACCGCGACGCCAAGATCCTGACCATCTATGAGGGCACGACCGCCATCCAGGCCAATGACCTGGTCGGCCGCAAGACCGCGCGTGATGGAGGCCAGACCGCCAAGGCCATTGCCGCCCAGATCGAAAAGACCGAGGCGGCTCTCATTGCCAGCGGCACCGATGCGGCCAAGGCAGTCGCGAGGAATCTGGCCCAGGCCCGTCAGGCCTTTGTGCAGGTGGTGGACTTCATCGTGGCAAAGGCCAAGGCCGACCCCAATGCGGCGTATGCGGGCAGCGTTCCCTATCTGATGCTCACCGGCAACCTGGTCGCCGGCTGGCAGCTGGGCCGCTCGGTGCTGGCCGCGCAGGAGTTGCTGGCCAAGGGCCAGGACAAGGCCTTCATGCAGGCCAAGCTGGCCACGGCACAGTTCTATGCCGAACATATCCTGACCCGAGTGTCCGGTCAGGCCGATGCCGTGATCAATGGCGCAGCCAGCGTGATGGCATTGTCCATGGATCTGTTCTGATCCTGCACCTGACGGCAGGGCGATAATGCCCTGCCTCATCATGAAATGCATGGAAATAGCGGCTAGCGCTTATGGATAAAGCGCTAGCCGCTATTTTTTGCCCCCCAAACACACCTGCCAGGACTTACGCAAACAAGATTGCAGCAACGACCTGCTCCTGAGGCAGTCATCCTGCCTGAACCCGTTTTGCGTAAGTCGTGACTATGCTGCAGCCTGCTCTACCCATGCCTGCGCCAGCTGGGTTTGGGTACTGCGCGCTTGAGTGAGCTTTTCACGCAACTGCTGGCACAGGGCGCGCAGCTCGGTGACGCGGGCGACGATGCGGGATTGTTCGGCGAGGGGAGGAAATCCAACTGGAGTTAAACGCAACTGACCAAGAGAAACAAATGCTTGAACGCCGCCCCCTGCACGAGCCTTTATGCTTTCAACCTCCGACTGCAAAACAAGTAGCAGGAATTTTGGGCAAGATAAATTCACTGCATAATACTTAAAAAGTGCAACATTTTTTACGCTAAATTCAACATCCGTATTCACGATAACGGGGTTGCCGATACTTCCAATCATTGCAAAAATAATATCATTACGCTCAACCTTTGATCTTTCAGATATTTTTTTATGATCATCGGCAGAAATAAATTTAACATCATTTAAGTCAAGAAATCCACCGTAAATATTTTTACTGGTTACCAATGGGAATCCAGAGGATTGATATTTTGGAGTATCATGTGTTCCATCGCGCACATCATATGCATTCTGTAATCTAGTCCAAGACCATCCAGATGGCAAATCAAAAGAAACTTCTTCGTCACTAATTTCTGGCAACGATTTTATTTTTTTTAATGATTTTTCATTAATCAATCGATCTTTCTCAGCCTGTATCTTTTTCAACAGCTCACTCGCAGGCTCATCGTTCGCATCCTGCTCCACCAACAAGCCCCGCACTGCCAGTTGGAGGATCGTTTGCTCCAGCGCATCCACGCCTTCGGGGCGATCAATGAGCAGGTCAAAGTGCTGTGCCAAGCGCTGCCAGTGACGCGCCAGCTCATGTGTGCTGGTGGTTTGGGTGAGGCTATCTAGCATGGCTTGCAACAGTTGCTGGTGCTGGGCCTGCTCCAGACGGCCTTTTTCCTCCAATGCATCACACAAGTGCATCAGTTCCTCGACACGAGCGACAATGCGGGATTGTTCGGCTACAGGAGGGAGGGCAATCAAGACTTCGGAAAAATCTCTGCCAGAAATTTCTTTAAATGTAGTCCCAGATGCACCTGCATCAATAATTGGACCTGAATATTTTAAATGCCAATAAATAAATTTATTAAATTCAGAAAAATAAGGAACACAAGATTTGAAACCTTGGTTTGTTGCAATTGGATTACTAGATATTGCAACATATCCAATTGGCGCACGACTGGAAAACAGCACTGATCCTTTCGGCATCAACTTGGCTGAAGAAGAGCTTAATCCCAGTTCTGTAATATCTCTTCGCCCACGAGATATAAAAATATCTTTTTTTCCATATAAATCAGCGGGTGTAACCCAGGCAACCCCATCATCAGTCCAGTACTCTGATGAATCTGATTTTGGAGTACCCCCTCCAACGATCTCACCAAGAATACCTAGCCGTACCCATACCCAGCTAAACGGTAATTCAAACGGCTTTTCGCCTTCCGTAATCTCCGCCAGCGGCTTGTCTTTCTTGATCTTCCCTTCCGCAATCAGCCGGTCTTTCTCCGCCCGTATCTTTTTCAGCAGTTCACTGGCCGGTTCATCGCTAGCATCTTGCGGCACCAACTTGCCTTGCACGGCCAGCGTCAAGATCAATTCGCGCAGGCGCGCCACGCCGCCGGGGGCTTGGGCTGTGGTGGTAAAGAGTTGTTCAAAATTGGGTAGCAGCTTGCGCTGGTCATTGCTTGTGTTCAGCATGGTTTGACCCTGAAATCCTTTGTTATCAAGCGCTAGCAGCTATTACTTATTAGATGCAGCAGCATCTGCACCACCCGCCAGTGACTGGGCCAGCATGGCTTGCAACTGGTTGCGCAGGGCTTGTGCATCGGCTTGCAGTTGCTGGTATTTGGCCAGCAGCTCGTCAGGGTCATGGCTGACCTGCTCACCCACATGGGGGTTTTTCTGGTCCAGGTTCCAGTTGGCGGCGCGCAGGGTGTCGATGCTCACCTTCCATGCTTGCTCGGTTTGCTGGCGGCTGGCGTAGCCATCTGCGGCGCTGCCCCACCAGGCTTTCTCGGCATCAAACTCCTTGATGTTGATGGGCTTGGTTTTGTTGTAGTTCTTCACGCCCACGGGGTATGGGTGCTCGTAGTACCAGACATCTTGCGTGGGCTGGCCCTTGGTGAAGAACAGGATATTGGTCTTGATGCCGGTGTAGGGGTTGAACACGCCATTGGGCAGGCGCACGATGGTGTGCAGATTGCACTCGGTGAGCAGCTTTTCTTTGATGCGGCTTTTGCTGCCTTCGCCAAACAAAAAGCCATCGGGCAGCACCACGGCGGCGCAGCCACCGTCTTTGAGCAGCTTCATGATGAGAATCATGAACAAATCAGCCGTTTCGCGGCTGCGCAGGTCGGCGGGAAAGCCGTCTTCAATACCGGGCTCCTCCGTGCCGCCAAAGGGCGGGTTGGTGAGGATGACGTCCACCTGATCGGCCCGGCCGTAGTCGCGCAGCGGGCGGCTCAAGGTGTTGTCGTTTTTGATCTGGCTGGGCACTTCAATGCCGTGCAGCATGAGGTTGGTCACACACAGGCTGTGGGGCAACGGCTTTTTCTCTACGCCGCGCACGGCGGTTTGCAGCAGGGCCTGCTGCTCGGGCGTCTGGGCTTGTAGGCGCAAATGCTCAATGGCGCAGACCAGAAAGCCGCCGGTGCCTGTGGCGGGGTCCATGACGGTTTCGCCCAGCTGGGGGGTTGACGATATCGGTCATGAACTGGGTGACGGCCCGGGGCGTGTAGAACTCGCCCGCATTGCCTGCGGCCTGCAGGTCTTTGAGCAGCTTTTCGTACAGGTCGTTGAACTGGTGGCGCTCGGCCTGGCGGTTGAAGTCGATGACGGCCAGCTTGTTGATGACCTGGCGCAGCAGGTGGCCGCTTTTCATGTAGTTGTAGGTGTCGTCGAACACGCTGCGCAGCACATAGGCGCGCGGGTTTTGTTCGATGCTGCCGGGCAGATTGGCGAGCGTGGGGATGAGCTGGTTGTCCACAAAGTCCAGCAAGGCTTCGCCCGTCATACCTTCTTCATCAGCGGCCCAGTTGCGCCAGCGCAGTGCTTCGGGGATGGCGCTTTGGTAGTTGTCTTTGGTCAACTCCAGCTCTTCTTCCTGGGCATCAAACACTTTGAGGAACAGCAGCCAGGTCAGTTGGGACAGCCGCTGGGCATCTCCATCCACCCCGCTGTCCTGGCGCATGGTGTCTTGGATGGACTTGATGATGGATGACAGATTGGACATGCTGCGAACTTCTGGATATCTGAATTAGGACTTACGTAAACAAGAATGCAACAACGGCCTGCCTTCTGAAGCTGTCGCCTTGCCCGAACCCGTTTTGCGTAAGTCGTGTAAAAAATGCTGCCCACGCTTTTCAGAAAAGCGTGGGCAGCTATACATTTTGCAAGCTTATGGATGGCCTGGCTGGTAGATAGCTTGGCCCAAATGGGCGATGGCAGCCTGGTAATTGAGCTTGGAGCCGCCAAAGCTCTTGATCAACTCAACTGGCGAGCCCATCTGGCTCAAGGGCTGGACCTTGAGCACATCGGTATTTTCAATGGCAGCAATGCCCTCGTCTGCGTACTTGTCGATCAAAGCGTCCAGCACCTTGCGGGCAGTTTCACCGTACTTGGCGTAGATGCCATCGTCGTGCAGCTTCTTCCTGGCCCGTCTGGCCCGTTCACTGCGGGTAAGTATGGGCTGGTCATAGGCGACGTGCAGCAGCACGTCGAACGGGTCAGCCCCTTGCAGGCTGCTTCCGTCGCCCTTTTCCAGTGCCAACTCTTCGGCCAGCACATCAAGCAGCACGCCATGGTGCTGCAGTTCCTCGATCAAGGCTTGCTTGCGGTCGGCGCTGCTCCAGGCCTGCATGAAGGCGTCCAGCGATTCATATTTTTTGGCCAGGTTGATGCGGGTGAAATCACGCAGGCTTTCCGTGACCAGCTTGCCGTTGGCGTCCAGGTATTGCACGCGCTCACGGGCAATGGCCACCGTGACACGGCCACCGATCTGGTATTTGCGAGGCTTGTCCGTGCCGCCTGCCGCGCCAGCGCCACCACCAGTCCCATCACCATAGACGCCTGCCGGGTCCTTGGTGTTGCCGGCCGGCACAGAGCTGCCGTCACCCTGGCCATCGCCATCCGCGTCTGGCAACCAGCTGTCGCCGTCGATCACAGTGCTTTCATCATCCGTGGGCGGTGGTGGTGGCACCACATCGTCATCACCCGTGGGCTGGTAGATCTGCACGGGCTCACCGTCAAAGTCCTTGTCTGCAAACAGCTCCGTGGCGCGCTTGAAATCCAAAATCGTGAAGAACTGCTTGCCATGCTCTTCGTTCAACCGCGTGCCACGCCCAATGATTTGCTTGAACAGCGTCATGGACTTGATGTTCTGATCCAGAACCACGAGCTTGCAGGTCTGGGCATCCACACCAGTGCTCATCAGCTTGCTGGTGACGGCAATCACAGGGTCTGGGCTGTCAGGGTCGATGAAGTTGTCCAGCTCGCGCTTGCCTACCTCGTTATCGCCAGTGATCTGCATCACGTATTTGTGGCGGGTCGCGCAGATGTCTTTGTTGGCCTGCACCAGCGCGGCCGTCATGCGCTGGGCATGGTCCACGTCTTCGCAGAACACAATGGTTTTGGCGTTGCGGTCAGTGCCCTTGAGGTATTCGGTAATTTTGCCCGCCACCACGCGGTCGCGCAGGCCCAGCACCAGATTGCGGTTCATGTCGGCCGCGTTGTAGATGCGGTCTTCAATGGGGTGTCCGTTGTCGTCCAGCATGCCCTTGGGGGGCCGCCAGCCAAAGGTGTCACG
Source organism: Comamonas sp. HJ-2 (assembly GCF_053615495.1). Lineage (NCBI taxonomy): Bacteria > Pseudomonadati > Pseudomonadota > Betaproteobacteria > Burkholderiales > Comamonadaceae > Comamonas > Comamonas sp. HJ-2. The sequence goes on from NZ_JBSIFD010000005.1 coordinate 214,249, forward strand.
ATCCAGATCGACGCGCACGACTTTGTACGGAGCCAGGAAGCCGTCTTCAATGCCTTCCTTGAGGGTGTAGGTGTAGACGGGCTCACCAAAGTAGTGGGTGTTGGAGGCATCCTCGGTTTCTTTGGGCGTTGCCGTCAGCCCCACCTGCGTAGCACTGCTGAAGTAGTCCAGAATCTCGCGCCATGCCGAATTTTCATTGGCGCTGCCACGGTGGCATTCATCAATGATGATGAGGTCAAAAAAGTCGGTACTGAACTGTTTGTACACATCATCCGCACCGCTCTTGCCGGTAACGGCCTGGTACAGGCCCAGATACACCTCATAGGCTTTGTTGACTTGCTTGCCACCTGTGCTTTTCTTGCCTTTGGTGACAGCCAGCTCCAGCTCATCCACTGTGGTGACTCCATTGGCATCCACACGCTCAATGCCTTTGGCGTTGGGGCTGAGCTTGGCCATGCCACCCTTGAAGGGCTTGAAGTCGCCCACCATGGTCTGGTCCACCAGGATGTTTCGGTCGGCGAGGAACAACACCCGCTTTTTAGCCCCGCTTTTTAGCAGGCGCCAGATGATTTGGAAAGCAGTGTAAGTTTTGCCGGTGCCTGTGGCCATGACTAGCAACACACGGTTTTGCCCCGCGGCTACCGCCTCCAACGTGCGGTTGATGGCGTGCAGCTGGTAGTAGCGCGGCACACGGCCGTTGTCGCCTTGGTGGTAGGCGAAGCCATTCACACGGGTTTGTTCAGCTGACCAGCCTTTCCATTGCTGAAATAGCGCCCAAAGCCTCGCAGGTGATGGGAACTCGTCCATTCCGAGGTCGGTCAACAACTGCCCGTTGAAAAGCAAGCTGGCATCCCTGAATACAAAACCGTCGCCGTTGCTGGCAAATGCAAAAGGCACCCCCATGCGCTGCGCATATTCAGCGGCTTGTTGCATGCCCGCACCGACGGCATGGCAGTTGTCTTTGGCCTCAATAACGGCCAAAGGCTGACCATATTGATGGCACAGCAAGTAATCTGCACGCAAAACTGACTGCAGATTGCGCTGGGCCTTCTGCCCTCTGACCACAATACGCCCTGGAGCAATGGTGTACTCACGGTAGATCTGATCCAACTCGCTCCAACCAGCATTCAACACAGCCGGGCTGATGAATTTCGCACAAATGTCGGCTTCGCTAAGCTGCTTCTTGTCCATGCCATCCTCATTGCTTTTCACCGGGATTATGACGCGGATGTACAGGCCCTCAGTCAGGCCTCGTGGTCATTTAGATTCGCAGGAATTTTCCATTTAATCCGTAGGCGTCGCCTAACTTCCCACACTCCAGCTACCTGGAAATGCCAAATGCAAGTAAATCAGTTTGGAGAAGTTGAGCAACAAATTACTTTGAGCATTGTCTAAATTTTGAAAATGATTTCCAAATCAAATGACACTGAATGCACTCTCACTCACAGCAGCACAATGTCGTATTGTTCTATTCTTGCAATTTAATTCATTTAATTTCAATAACTTGCAAAAGTTTTTACTCCAAAAAATCAGCCTAGCTACACATTTAGCTACACACCAGCCATACAATGGCTTTCACCATATTTACCAACCCACTATGGAATTAGCCCAAGCTTACTCAAGGTGGGAGATGCTATACATCCCCTTGAGCATCAGCACATATTCCATCACCTGCAGCGCCGTGTCTGTGGCCCAGTCGTTCACATCAGCTAAGTTCATGCAGGAAGGCTTCCACAGCCCATCGCACCAACAGCAGCTGATTTCCCACTTGGTCGCACTGATGCGCTCAAACACTGGTGGCTGCAGCTGCGCCGCTTTCCAGCGCTTGGCGATGTCCAACTGCAGCTGAGCTGGCAACACGCCTTCACCTTGCAGCAGCAAACGCAGCCTCAGCCCTGATCCCCAGCCTTCTTGCCTTAACTGCACCATGGTCAAGTTGGGCCACGCGGGTGCCGCACCAAACGCACGGGGCAGCTGAATCGTCAGCATGGGTTGCCCCTGGCGTAGGTGCACGGCCAACGACAGCGGCAAAGGCTCTTTGACTGCCTGCACTTGCAGTTTGACCGATGTGGCGTTGATCAGTTGGGCTTGCAAATTGCGCTTCACGCGCCGCCACCACGCCAGCCGTAGGTCGGGCACATCGCCCAAGGCTTGAAACAGCCGCTCATGCCACGCTATGCGCCTGGCTAAAGCCTTGGCACTCAGGTTCATGGCTTCGGCCATTTCTTGAATAGCCAGCATGACGTGACCATGCGCAGGAGCCAGCCCCAGCACCCGCCTTGCAAACGTCAGCACCCAGGGCACATCACAGCGCCCGCTGTCCAAGTGCCACAGCAAAGCGTGAACCGCGTCTGGTGCTTGATGCGGCGTACCGTGCACAACCGCTTGCGCATCTGCCGAATCCCGCCACTGCAACCAACTGGCTGCATCCTTGATGCCCTGGCTTTGCAAGAACGCCACGATGCTTCGCAGACGCTGCACGGCCTTGATGGCAGATGTTTGCTGGGTGATTTCACCTTGCCACAGCAAAAGGGCCAATTCGGCATCTTCATCAGGCCCGTATTGCTGCAGCAGTGCCACCAGCCGTGCAAAGCTGCCCAAGCCCAACTGGGGCACCGCACACCGTGCAAATGCCTGCCATGCAGCGGTGCGCTGACTAATTGGCTCAACCGACTGCAACGCCGCATCGGCCAATTCGAGCACCATGGCCGATTGCGGCTCCATGCACGGCTTGGCTGCATGTACATAACGCCCAGCTTCGGCACAGCCATTGAAGCAGCACGGCCACTGCCCACTGAATTCATGCGGAACAGGCGTACAGGCATCCAGTGCAGGCAATGTCATCACCGCCGCCAACAAACGCCGGTAGCGGTACCACCTCAGGTGATAAGGGTGCATGGTCAAACTTTCAAAACAGGCACGCCGCAACGGCACCTGGGTGCAGCCTCCAAAGCCGAGCACCAGGCGCACAACGTGCACAAGGGAAATCAGGAAAAAGAAAGCGAGAAACTGAAACTCAAGCCAGCGCAATGGCCGTGCCACGGCGGCTGCGCAAACCGACTTGCACCACCTTGTCCAAGGTGGCTTTTTCTGACCAGCGGGCGTTGGTGTTGCGCAGCTTTTTACTACCCCAATGCTCCAGCAAGGCATTCCAGGGGGTGAGCGGCACACCGTCCATCAAAGGGTCGAGCACCAGCAAGGACTGTGGCTTGCCATCGGCATACATCACACCCACTGCCAGCACCCAATGGCTGTAGCTGGGCGAGGTGAAACGCACCAGGCACACATGGTCTGATTCCAGTGCGGCCACCGTGCGGGCCTCGACATTGCGGCGCAGTTGGCGGCACTGCAGTTGCTCAGAAAACGGCGCAAACTGCTCTCTAATGGCTGCGCTGCTACAGCCGCTAAAGTACAAAGCTTGGCCCATGGCGCTCACTTCCATCAGCCGTGCATCAAGGTCACATTCATACAAGGCATCGCGTGACACCTGGCCCAACAGCATCAAAGCCATCAGCACGCAGTGGTGTCCACAAGCCATGTCGTTCTCGCCCTGGCGCAGCAGCAGCTTGTTTTGATAGGCCATTGCACCTGAGCGGCCCGCACTCAGCTGCGAGTGCACCACAAAGTGCCGCCCCTGCATCAGTACTCCTCGGGCAATAACAGCGTGGTGCTGCTACGGTCAGCTTCTGTGATGATCCACAGGCGTTCTGCCTTGGAAATCACATACACCGACATCAGCCTGTAGCCGTACTGCAAAGCGTCAGCATTACTTTGCCTGTCTTCGGCGCAGATATCGCCCCAATCACCCGACACATGGCGCAGCACAAACGGCAGTGCTGTCAGTTGATGGGTTTCCAGAAGCTCCAATGCCCCAGGTGTGGCTAATAACTGGCCCAAGGCAAACAACGGTGTACCAGCAGCCGCCTTGTCATGAGCAGCAGGAGAAGAATCGTTCGGGCATGCGGCGGCCTGACCTGTATCAGTCATAGAAAACTCCAAAAAGGGAGGTAGAAAGGTGAAATAACGCGCAGCGGCTTGCAGGCCATTCGCCCCAATCCCACACGCTTAAACGACAGGCATAGCTGCGCCGACCTTCAAAGGCATGCGCAGGCAAGCGGCCTGATCAACTCATACGGAGGTCGGAAACAAGGGGGAGAAACGCTCGAAAAGCTGAGCAGAGAACGCGGCATATCAGCCAATGCCAAGGCGGCATTTGACTAGTAATATGTTTAGCCATTATAGCAAATAAAACAAAAAGCTATATATATTTGATATTATATTCAAACAATGAATATAGAAATTATCTGCGAAGTGTTCAGCACACAATGCAAGACATGCAGTAAACCCAGCGCATGCATCTAGGATGCACAGCCAACGCCAGAGTCCGTAGGAAAAAATGAAGGTGAGTTGGGCGCTTTTAGCTCCAGGCCCTCCACGCAGAAAGCTTCAAAGAAGCCAGCGACCATGAGTCGATCAAGAAAAAAGGCCCTGATAGGCCACTTTTTTCTTTCAATTGCTAGATCGCAAACTGAGAGCGATCTTTATCCTTGATCCAAACAGGCGGCTTACCCCGACCAGTCCAGGTTTGACCTGTAGCTGGGTCACGATATTTGGGGGCAACAGCACTAGCCTCGCGCTTTGGCTTGGCCAGTGGAAAGACATCCTCCGGAGTCAGGCCGAACGCCTCAACTAATCCCCGAATCTTCTGCACAGCGTCAGCGACTTCTGCTTTGCGAGCAGCAGCAATCTGCTGTTCAAGCGCCTCGCGTTGAGCCAGCAGTTCTTTGTATGAAGTGATGTTTGTACTCATGTGATGGTGAATTTCTATCTAAATCTTGCTAACCAGCGATGTAAGAAGCATTCCGGTAATGACACGCACTAACGCATTATCAGTTTGCTTGCCTCAGTAAACAAAAATATTCTGACGCAAATCGGCCTACATATATCAGCATTTAGTCATCAACAGACGACTGACAAATGAGGATACTGCGGCACGCTTGCCAGCAGGATGAAAAAAAACTCCACGCAACTGAGTGCGTGCAACCAGCAACCTGATGAATGAATCTAGCAAATTCGGATCTGGGGCACTGGCACTGGACCAAAAAGCATGCAAACCACCTGCATGCGTCAGTCCGGCAATATCGAAGACAGCATCTCCCAAAACTTGCACTGGCCGTCTCAACTGCAAGGCCCTGAGCCCTGATGTACTGTTGACCGTCACAACACCAATAGCCTTCCCCAACATTTCATCCAGCACCCCAGCCTCCAGATAGTGAACCCTATCGGTGATGCCAAGACGCTTGGCACTGCTGCTAATCCATTGTTTCCAATTGATGAGTCCAGGATCCCAAGGATGCATCTTGATGACTAGCTCGCTGTTTTCTGGAGCATGCTCAGCAAACGATTTCAGCACCTCATCCACTGCATCTCTCATTCCCTTGTAAGGAGAGTAGGCTCGAATCTGAAAATCATGATCAAGCTGCAATGGAAAAAGGTAAAAAGGTTGCGGCCGTTTACCCACCTGCCGGCATTTTTCTGCAATATGCTTTTTTCGCAGACGCCGTAACAGCAGCGACAAACCCATCGCAGGAAAGTAAATCACTGGATGAGGCCGCTCAATGGATTGCTGATAAAAAGGATATAGCAACTTCAGCACCATATTGGCAAAGCTCCCCAGCAAATCGCCCAGCGACATACGCCAATCGCTGTCCTTAAAAACCGGTGCGAAATCCACTGCAGGCAATCCCCGTGCCTCTGCATAAATAACGGCAGGATTGCGCGGCATGCTGGAATCCCGGCCCATACCGTTGGCTTCCAGGGTGATCCAGTCTGGCCTGAAGTAACCAAAATCAGTCACCATCACACGAAGCCCCAGCTCATGCGCAAGGGCTACTGCCTGCTTGTGATATTTGCGCTGCTCGCCAAGCAATACGATGTCCGTCACACCACGTGCGGCGATAAAGCGTCGCAGAAAATCATCCCAGTCAGTCAACCGACCTCGAAAGCTCATGGCGCGCTGGTCATGCCAAAAAATCCAATCGGCAAAGCACAAATTGATGCGCGAAACACCATGGCCGTTGCGCTGCAATTCGTCGCCCACAAGCCTGAAGAAATCGCAAGGCATGCCCTGCAGAAAAAGAAAATGGCGCACGACGACAATCAGATCTTTTTTGGGGTAAAACTCGGTTGTGCGGCAAGCCAGGCAAGACTTTCCCGCATGCTCGAGGCGTAATCTACACGCCCGATGGGGGCCCCATGGGCAAGCAGCTTATCAATCGAATGACCACATGTACGCCCAAAGATCTGCACGATCAGGGGATGCAGCAATGGCTCACTCTGCAAATCAAGCCAACGCCAAGGCGCAGAAAGAGCACTGGCCAGTGGCATTGCCAGCCTATAGTCCAAATCCAACATCCACCCCTTGAGGCCGCTCCCCTGACGGAAATCACGTAAATAGTCGCTCCAACAGACGGCCCAGGGGTCACGCACGTTATAGACCTGCCCAGCGGCGCTGGTGCTGATGCCCGCCCACAGCAGGACATCCAACAAATTCTCTACATCCAGCAAACCGGCATGATGGCGCCCACCATCGATGCACAGCATTGGCCCCGTGCGCAATGCGCTGGCGATGCGCGAGACGAACGGGCTGCCTGGCCCGACGATGTTGCCTGCCCGCATCACCACATAAGGCAGAGCGTGCTGACGACAAAAGCTCTGCACCAGCAAATCTCCCAGGCGCTTGCTTTCCCCATAGCCATAACGCACTGGCTCCAACGGCTTATCCTCGCTGACAGCCAACCGTGGAAAACCATAGACATCAAGCGTTGATATATGAACCAGGCGCCGCAGCGTAGAGCGCTGTTTGCACAGTTCGTCAAGCAGCGCCTGCACCCCCTGAACATTGGTGCGCAAATAATTCTCGAAATGCCCCCAAGTCGCGACATCTGCCGCGCAATGAAAGACATGAACCGCGCCGGAAAGCAGCCGCGCCAGCGCCGCCCTATCCAGCAAATCCCCCTGCACCACGGTACAACGACTCACCAATTGAGGATCCAATCTGGCCGGCTCGCGAGCCAGCACTGTCACGAGCGCACCCACCTCTTGCAGCCGCCGCAACAATTGCCTGCCGACAAAGCCCGAGGCTCCCGTCAGCGCAACGGGCACACCCGCATATGCCTGCATCCATGGCTTCGCATCCTGCGATCTATCCATCAGCCCTCCTTGACCCGCGAGGACTTGAAGATCATCTTGTTCTCAAGCTTGGCCGGTTTGTTAAGCAGCGCATAGCCAAGGCCAAAAAACGGATTGAGCAAAGCCCATGGACAGCGAATCGCAAAATGAATGGACTCCAGGCGTGCCCCAACGTCTTGCTTGACGGAATAGGTGGTCAACCCCATCTCCAGACGCCGCACCTTCAAATTGATCGCCGTTTCAATCACCGCCTGTGCAACATACAGGTACAAGCTGTCGTTGACGGGCTCCGCGCGGCCAAAGTAAAGCCAGCGCAGCGTATCCCGGTCATGCAGCAACAACGCATGCCCAACAAACACATCGTCACGAAAAAAGCGCAGTACCTTGGCGGCCCCTTCCAGCCCCGACGACAACTCACGGTAAAAGGCCGGGGTCAACACCTCTCGCTGAAACTCATTGGCCCTTTCATGCACGATCAGCCATTGGCGGCACAGCTCATCGGCCAAAGGCGCAAAGTCCTCGACCAGATCATGCCGAACCTGTAATTGCGCATTCTTGCGCAGGTGGCTGTTGATCTTGCTGCGATAGTAGCTTTTCAAGTCATCACGATACTCATCAATCGTGTCCCAGGGCACATCCAAATAGGTATTGGGCAAACCCGGCACGATGTGGTACCCACAGCCGCGCAGCAAATGGAACCAGCCTGCTTCTTCCGACTCAAAATCGCGCAGCACCATCACCAGCGCACGGCTGCGGCGGGCATTCGCCTGCAGCGTACGGTGCCAGGCCGGAATAATGTCTTGCAACGCCAGATCGGGATGCAGCACCAGTGGTGGACTATTCAGGATGATGGGTGTACCGCACTCCAGCATCTTCAGCTTCAGAAAGCTCGGGAAGACCAGGCGCACCTTTTCCAGCGCGCGGCGCAGCCACTGCGGAGCAAAAATCGCGATATCAGTGGTCACCATGTAGAACGTCGTCTGCCCCACCGTTTGACCATCCTCATCGGTGAACAGCACATAGCGATACTGAAAATCATTGAGGCCCGACTCCTCGACAATAGCCCAGAACGCATGTGTAAACGTCAACGAACGCGTATCGAGCAACGCATCCCAGACCGCAGGATCTATCTCGCGAATCGACTCATAAACCTGTGCCTTGATCACGCGCCTCTCCTACGCTTGCCGTCCTGCCACCACGCAAGCAACTGCAGCACAGGGCGCCACAGACGTTGCGACCACGACAGCCTTCCCCGCGAGCGATCGCGCCATGTCAGCAGTTCCTGCAGCGTCTGTTCCGGCGTGCCACACGCCGCGCCTTGGGTATCGAAATAACGCGGATAGAGAATTAACGCGCCAGCAACCAGCGCATCCAGGGACAATTCACGTCCTCGCCGGGGCATCGGCAACAGATCTTGGGTCAATCCCCAACCAGCATAAAAAGGCTGCCCGTGGCACACAACCTTGCACCCACGCAGCAGAGCCTCAAACCCTGCCAAAGAAGTCATTACATGCACTTCGTCCACACGTTCCAACAAATAGTGCATGGGTACATGCACCAACAATTCATCACAGAAGTCCAGCGCCCGTGATTCCGCCTCGCCCCGCAAACGCAGGCCAGCTACTACATCGGGATGCGGCTTGTACAGTACATAGGCATCCGGATGAGCCGCCCGCACCCTGCGCAGCAACTCCAGATTGGTGCGTACGACTGGCGAGCCATAGCGGATGGAGGCATCCGTCTCCACCTGACCCGGCACCAGGATCACCCGCTGCCCTCGCTCAGGTCTAGACCATTGGCCAACACCGACGTTGTACTTGGTCAGCCCCTCGTGAACAATCACCTCCCTCAGTGCCGCCGCACGCTGCAGCAACTGTGGACTCCACACTGTAGTGGCCAGCAGCGTCTCCATGTCCGATGGAGCCGTGGCATCGAAATACATGCCTCGTCGATCCAGCACCCACGACATCGGGCGCACCCAGTCCGCCCCCAAGCCGACTGAGCGCAGAAAGCCATCTTCAACTCGCACCAGCCGCACACCTGGAGCCAATGGCGGCAACGCAGGCACACCCCAAACCGCCAGCAGCGCACCCGGCGGCACCACTTCAGGCGCATCCACGAACACCAGGCTCATCCCTGGGAAGCAGGCACGCAAAAAAACACGCTTGCGCCGCGCAAAACCCAGGGCATACAAAATGCTGTCCTGGATCACAACGAATCCGTACTCAAGCAGCGGCGCATCAGTGCGTGGACCTGATCGAAATGGGCCTTCCACGTCGGCGCTTGCCAGCCATGCATGCGTGCCAACTGTGCCCGTCTCCTGGCGCCATTCGTTTGCACATAGTCATCAATAGCACGTATCCAGCCAGGGCCATCCAGAGGATCCAGATATTCAGGCACATCTCTGGCCACTTCCCGAAATGCCGGCAAATCGCTGGCCAACACCGGCAGGCCCGCCGCCAGCGCCTCCACCAGCGGCATACCGTACCCCTCTGCGAACGATGGAAACAGCAAAGCCTGGGCATGAGCCAATAAAGTCGCCAGTTCGGTGTCATCACAGCCTTGACGCTCCAGCACAAAGCCGCGCAACGCCTCGCAGCGATCCAGCAGATCAAGCACCTGCTCACATTCCCAGCCCCGCTGACCCACAATGACCAAACGCGGAGCGCGTTCTCCATCCCGCTGCACCAAAGCCCGCCACACATTCAGCAGCAGCAAATGGTTTTTTCGCGGCTCAATCGTTCCCAGCATCACGAAATATGGTGGCATCCATGGCCGCTCTGCCCGGGGGCGCGCCAACCGCGCCGGCGCCAACAATGCCACCGCCAGCGGTGGCACCGCACTACCCATACGCTGTGCATACCCCCGCAGTTCCTCCGCAGTGGCCGCTGAATTGGCAAGAAGGCCACAGCCTGTGGATAGCATCGTCGTCAGACGCTGCTCATGCTTGGCGGCCTCCCCGGGGCGGCAATACTCAGGGTGCGTAATAGGAATCAGATCATGCAAAAAATACAGAGGCCGTAGCCCCAATCTCTGAACCCGAGTTGCATAACCGGCATCCTGTAATCCACTGTGGCCAGTATTCAGCAGCACACTGGCAGCCGCAGGCTGACGCCAATCCTGCACATAACTGCACCCAACCCACCAGCGCAGGCGAGCCGTATCCACCTTCCGGGGATTACGCAGCAGCGCATCGAACACCCTACGAGAGCGTCGTAGCGACATAAAAATCCAGCGCCCGCCAAATCGTACCAAAGCTTGAGCATCGGCACCAAAATGCCGCACATACTCCAGACTCACACGATCCACGCCAGTCGGCAGCCGCCCCTGCAAGGCACGGTCAAGCGCACGGGTGATATCAATCACGATGCATGCATTCACCAGACCGAACCCATCATTTCGTCAGATTAATAAGATTCGCAGCGGAGAAGACTGACGAAGTCACAATATTCATAAATTTCTGCAACTCCGCCGCTGGTGCATTAGCGACGTAAACCACGTCCTTATTGCGAATCGGAAAATTCTGCGCAACCAGTAAAGAAGCAGGATTTTTCAGATCAAGCCGATATACGACTGGCGCACGTCCATCAGGCGTCATAGGCCCCACGCGCAAGCGGGCATCTAACGCCTTTGGATCCTCAAAGCGGAAAACGAAGACGCCACGGGCATCCGCACGAGCATCTTGAATTCCGCCAGCACGCGCTAATGCCTGCGCCAGTGAAATACCTTGGGCTTCAAAGTTGATTTCCTCGTTCTTGCCCGTTGCACCCAGCGCCGTAAAGCTCAAAGGCTGGAAGTTGACCGTCACCACATCGCCAGGCGCCAACAGCACATTGTCCCCAGGTGCTTGAACCACACGATCCAAGGGCATGCTGGCCACTTTCGTACCACGCACCAACTGCACCGTCACTTTATTCACAGGCTGACGCACGCCACCGGCAGCGGCAATGGCATCCAGCAGGCGCTCTCCTTTGGCAGTCAGCGGCATGCGCTGACTCTGGGCGACTTCTCCAACCACAGTCACATTGGACGTAGCATTGCGGATCACGCGCACCATCACCTGCGGCTGGTTGGCTTTGCCCTTCAAGCGGCGAGCGATTTCTGCCTCAATCTGCTGCGGTGATTTACCTGCAGCCGCAATGCTCCCAGCAAAGGGAACATTGATCTGCCCCTCATGGGAAATCATCTGCTCCGGCAAAGTCGTCACGCGCGAGGTGGCGACGCCCCCCCTTGGGTCGAGCGATGCAGCACCGAACAAGGCAGCCGGCGGGGCCTCCCAGACAGAGACTTCGATGACGTCCCCGGGCCCCACTCGGTGGCCGTCCATGCGGCCTCCCGGGAAGGCTTCGGAAAAATGCTCACGCTTTTGCGCAGCCATCATCTGCCGCGCCACCATGTCGTTCACTTCGACAACTGGGATGGGCGAGGCAATTTCCTCTTGTACAGTCACCTGCCCAACACTGGGCCCCGAGGCAGGCAGCCACGCAGGATAGGTGGAGCAGCCTACCAGCAAAGACACGGGGAGAGCCAACACACCCACAGTGCGCAATATCATCATATACATGACCTTCTATCCAGAACTAAGCTCTCTTACCAATATATTTCTTAAAAAAGAAAGGATATAGAATAATTGAAGTATTTTGAAAATAAATTTAAATTTCATGCATAAAATTCATTTTATACATGAATTTTCTTTTGATACTTAATAATCCCCAAAAATAGTCAGTGCCAATTTTATTGGAATTTCAATGAATCATGTTAAGAAAATTCTCCCATTGCGGCACAATTTTTTCAGGAAGATACAAGTCACTTTTCTCGATTCCAATAGCTCGAAGCTTTTCTCGACGTGAATTTGAATCCACTTCAAAAATCAGACTTTCCAGGCAATCCACCAAAGAAGATGTATCGTAGGGATCAAAATACTCCGCAGCTTCCCCATATATCTCGCGGTGCACTGGTATATCCGATGCAGCAACAACCCCGCCGCAACGCATAGCTTCAACACCGGAAAAATCAAAACCCTCTCCAAGACTTGGACAAACCGTCACAATGGCATTTTGATATAGAACGCGAAGTCCATCACTTGGAACGCTATGCAATAGGAACAAGCCCCCTTGCTCAATTGCAGGAATACAGGAGTCAAGGATCGTATTGTAATCCCAACCTATATGGCCGACAAATACTAACTTCAAATCAGGATCCAATCGATCCTTCACTCTCTCCCATGCCTCTAGTAGTCTGGAATGATTTTTCCGCGGTTCAAGCGTGGATACCATCAAAATAAATTTACACGATTTCCCAAAGATATCTTGATAAAATTTCGTTTTATCGTCTTCGCTAATAAAATTCCTCGACAAATCGAAAGTTCTATCTGTCGATTTTTCACCAGCTGGGCGAAATTTTCCATGGATATGTCTTCGAACAAGACCTGCCACTCTTTCAGGCTCGGGTTCTGACAAATAATAGTGGTTAGACAGCATATTATGAATAGTGACTGACCTCTTCTCGACTTCAGGAAACAATCCAATCAAATCCTGGCGCGTTGCCTCAGAAACGCAAACAAACCAAGCATTATCCCGCACATTTGATTCCAATGCATGAAAATGACTTGCTTGATGAAATGCGCGATCTGAAATGGTGTGCGGCATTAAAATTGGAATAGCATCATGATAATGCACGACTAACGTAGTACCCTTACTTAAACGTCCTGGATATGGTGTTTGTGTAATGAAAATATCTTGATCGAAAAAATTCAAACAAGGATAAGCAGCACGACGAAAAAGCAAACGCCCATCTAAACCAACAACATGCATCCAACGCCACGGTGTAGCACAAACAAAGTGATTACATTTTAAAACTATACTTCGCTGATCACTTGGCAAGCTCCTAGCAAAAATTGCCTGCCATATAAAGTCTTCAAAATATATAGTTTCAAACTTCCTCAACTTAATTTTGTGCAAACCAAACCAGGCCGAAATACGCAAAAACCATCTTTCAATTTGCTCCTCGAAAAATTCTCCAATGCCTTGTTTCCAACCAGCCGCAGAACTACCCTTTAGTGAAACTACAGTTCGCGAATATCGATGAACTTTTTCTGCTTGCGCATGAATTTTTCCTTCATCAATACCCCCTCTAGTCATACGACGGGACATTTGCAGCAAACCACTTAACTCAATTTGAGGCAACTTAGCAAGTGCACTAAAAAGAAGGCGCGTTTCATGAGGAATTCCGTAATACCCATCGAGAGCAGGACGAAGTTCCATAGTTATTTTTATTTTACTTTTATAAGTCACCAAAAAAACCTTCCGAATTTTAGGTAAATCCAAATTGACAGCGGCTTCCGAAAATTTCGGCCTTCTTCAGAGAAGGCCAGCGAATAAAGCAATCGCATCCTAGACAGGCCATTCTTACGTGCATTTTGATAATTCTCAAGGCCAGCAGCATCTGCTTCTCGCCTCAAAAAAATTAGGTAGGCCTTTTGAATAAACTCATCCTCTGCAGCAGCCGTCAAGTATTTAACAGTGCTCAGTGTCAAATCCTCATAAAAATTATCTTCTTTATTCAAAAAATCCCTAAACTCATTGAGTTGAGGGTAATTGGCGCATCTCAGACTTCCTTCAGCGCTGCTCAGTATATCTTTCAAAACAAATAAAGTTCCACACCCATTGACTAGACGACCTGAATAGTGATCTATTCCCGAATTATCAGCCTCACGCCCCAAAACCAACTCATAGGTTTTGCGAATAAACAAGTCACCTTTGAGCTTTGGCAACTCTCTCAAAGCAGTCGCACTAACTCTATGCTCATATTCGTCTTCCAAAAAAATACCACGCGCAACGTCAGCTCGCGCCATTCCTCCAGCAAGCTGCAATAAATAATATTTAGCACGAGAAGGGCTGCACACACTCTTAAATGCCTTAACGAAGCAATGATGAACAAATGCTTCATCCGACAAGTACTCAAGCAGTGCAACATCAATCAAATCAGTTTGACTCATTTTTATTATTCATTTTTTTGTCAAAAAAATTTGAAAGACGATTTTTAATTTTAGAAATTGTAAAGCCTTGCGAGACACCTGAATAAGGAATAGGCTCAACGCCATTATCCCTCGAAATGGAATTATATTTTGAACGCTCCAGAAAATTTGCAACGAGAGGAACTACCTCCTTTTTGAGAGCGTAGCCCAAGACTTGCATATGAAACCGTGTACCCAACAAAACATCGACGGAATGAACTTCTCTTACCAAATCTTCAGTCGTATAGATATTTTCTGCATACTTAATCAATCCACCTGAGGCTTCCCAAAGTATAGCCCCTGCACGCAGATCGTTCTCTATTATGTGGGTTCGATGATTAGAAAATGGAATATAACAGAACTCAATAGAACCTTGAAAATTCCTTGCCAATTCAGAAAATATACCTGATATATGCAATATAAAATCTCGATGCTGCGGATCTTCCGATGTAAATCTTGTATCTGCAAAATTAATCCCCACCCGCTTTACAGCATCTTTCTTATTAGAAGAAGGCAGATTAAAATTTTCCAAAAGTTCAAAAGCATAGTCTCTTGAGTACTCACAATCTTCTCGGCCTAGTTGTCTAGCAATATCGAGGGACTGCCTATCTCTAACTGTTAGACTATCAACCACCGCCAATAGAGCCTTTACATATCTAGGACTACATTCGAATCCCTGAAGTCCAATTCGCTGCAGCCTGACGGGCAGGCCAGCAATTTTTGCACGTTGACTTATAACGAGCATGTCTGAAACATTTTCTGCGGACCAAAAAAGATTTCCCCCACCAAAGTCCAAAGAAGTTGCAATTGAAAGATAACGATCTGGTCGATCTAGAAATTCATTTGTCGGTATATAGCGCACTTCAAAAGGAAGGCACGGAGGTCCATAAGCAACTACATTTGATTCAGGCTCTTCCTTGAGAATAGCATGAAGCATCAAATCATCTCCAAGATTCCCAGTTCCGAATGCTCCAATCTTCAATGGCGCAGATCTCATTTGTTTATCGCCTTAAGTCGAATGCTTTTAAATTTTATCTCAGGAAGAGTCGATTCCCTCACTTGAGATTCAATATCAATCAATGTCAATATTATTTCAACCCTGCCGTCTCGAATTCCATTTAATGGAATCTCGATTGTGAAATCTCCAGGCCGGTTTGGCAAAGACTGTCGTGCACAGACTAACTGGTTCAAGTGGGCAATAATTAACCATTGCTCTTTTTTTATCTCAAGTAACTCGCAGTCAAGCACTATACGGAAATCTGCCCTATCAGTAATAAAATCATTCAATTTAGCTGAAAAAGTTACGGAATCACCTGTCAGCATCGCAGAAAAAGCATTGGAATCTGCTAAACCAATTTTTCCACTGACAGATCTCGTAGTCGTTCCAAAGAACAGCCCATCTTCATCAAGCACAGGCAGCTCATACTCTTTGGTGTGAATTATTTTCTTGATGGGCGCAACAATTTTCATCATTGCATCTCGATTTCCCCAATCAATGACATGTTCCCGTAGAAAACCGAGATATGCATCACCACCGATCGAGTAAGCATCAAAAAGTGCCGCAATATAAGTAGGTGATACAGACCGACTTACCGAAGTATTTTCAGGCGTATCTTTAATGAATTGAACAATTTGCCTATGCGTCTCCAACCACTCTTGATAGCCACTCACTGCACCGCACCAACCATTAAATGCAATTTCACGAGCCGTATCTAGAGGAATAACTACATTGCTCGTCACATCGCGATTAAACAATATACCATTCACCCAATTTGACACGTACTCATTGTGAACAGCATTGTCAGCGGCCATAACTAGCAGACCACGAGAGAAGGCCTCTAGCATCGCCATCCCAATGCCTTCTGACATGCGTGGGGCGAAGAAAACATTACATTTTTTCAACGCATCCAGATATGTGTTAGTTTCGCTATTCCAACGAGTCTCTATCATCTGTACAGATGATATTCCATACTTGTAATCACTCATCGCCTTTGGTAACCCATCATCAGGCGCATTATGTACATGCAAGCTTTTAAGTTGGTTGCCCACCATACGTTGAATGAGGCCAGGAGTTATGCCATCTTGGGGCCTGCGCATCCATAGTATGGCCCTCAAATCGTCAAATTTAGGAAGCTGATCTTCCTTGACTGGGGCCAAATAATACTTCACAGACAAAGAACGGCATCCAACCCCGATCACCCGTTCGTGCAATATTCTTGAGAAGTTGATAAATGATGCCCCGCCCATCCCTATCCAATGCTCGTAGGGCATATTAGCTGATCCATCATACATTGGTACCACAATCGTACGATACCCGGCAGCAAGAAAAATTGGTGCCAAATAATCTAATTGCCACAAAATAACAAGATCATGAACTCTATTTTTCTTTAAGGCCGCTATTTCAGCCATCTGATCTGGGTCTACATACTCGACATCCACGCGATCAAAATTATTTTTGATTAAATCCAAAAAGAAATTACTTGACTTTGTTTTTTTATGAAAGGCGTGATCCAAAAATAATATTTTCATCATTTAATCCAATAGGCAATTGCCGAATCAGAATCCACCGTATAACGATGGCGAGATTGAAGCATTTTCTTAATTATTTCTTTTTTTGGCAAGTCACGATAATAGAAAATCTTCTCTATTATTTCTCCAACATCTCTAACGACAGAACCCGCCCCATAATATGCAATTTGCTGGCAAAAGGCTGAACCTTCCAGCGCAACTACAGGAATTCCTCGTGAAATGCACTCCATGAATACGGCAGAGCCTCTGTATTCATACGTAACGGGATCATACGGCAAAATAATCAAATCTGATTGCTTATATAAAGCATTCATTTCATCTTCAGAAACCGCGCTGGGAAGCAATTTGACACCAGGTGTGGCATACAATTGATTCGTATAATTAGCATGCGAAAGAGCATCCGCGATTGGAAGCGTCTGAGTTAAAAATTTTATTGTTTGCCGAGGATCTCTTTTCCGGACATTAGAGAATATCTCAAGCAATCTTAAATACCCTTTATCGAAACGCGCTGATCCAGGGCAGGAAATTTTGAAACTAGCACTATCACTATATTTCTCTAGATTCTGCTTTTCTTCTACTTTTGAAAAATCAGTAGCGTGCATGAACTCTGCATGTACTGGATACGGCACAACACTAACAATAGTGCCTAGTCGATCTGCAAGATGATCCGCATACGCAGGTGTTTCAGCGCAAAGTCTAATTTTATATCCAGCCTCCAACGCAATTTGAATTTCTTTAATTAGGTATGCAAGACCATTACTTCCAAATGTGGTTGCATTTTCCATAACCCCAATAAAACGAAAGTAAGCAGTTGGAGAAAATTCTGGATCTATTCCTCGCAATACCGCCAATAGCCCCATTGCACCATAATAGTCTAGGCACGGCAGTACTATAGAGTCAGCACCCGACACTCCATACTTTAAGAAAATATCACCTACGTCACGAGTGGCAAGATCCAACATTAAATCTTGCCCAAAATTTTCACGAACCTTATTATGAAAATTTTCAGAGTTATCGATTTTTATATGTTTTTTGTAATAAAAATCAAATTCCCGTTCAAATCCGTAATTTTTCGCAATATTTTCAGGTAAAGCTCGAGATGCTATAGCGACAACATCGTTAAAATACGGTTTAATAGCTTCGGAAAAATATTTAAGCCCTACAACATTATGCCCATACGGCAGCGCGCAAACTGGATCGAATACAAACGCTCTGCGTTTCATAGAGTACCCCTCAAATCACCACTTTTAATTCTAGATAAATCAATTCATCAGCCCATTTAATGGGTTTAAAATTCATTCTTGATTTTTTCTGGCAATAAAATCATAATATGCAGACTGCAGACCATCTTTAAATTCTGTTTTGGCCTTATATCCAGTGGAGGACAATCTACCTACATCCATCAATTTACGAGGAGTTCCATCTGGCTTTGTATGATCAAATACAATTGCTCCAGTGTAGCCAACAATTGATGCAATTGTTTCTGCCAACTCAAGAATTGTTAAATCACTTCCTTTTCCAATATTTACAACTGGAGCTATCCCATCATTACGATGTTGGCCTAGCAGAGGCATAAACTTCTCATTTGGAAGATTTATTAAGTGTATGCATGCTTCAGCCATGTCTTCGCTGTAGAGAAACTCGCGTCGAGGAGTTCCAGACCCCCAGACTGTCACAGCAGGGGCTTTTGCCCGCTCTGCTTCATGAAATTTTCTAATAAGCGCTGGAATAACATGACTATTCTCCAGGTGATAGTTGTCACCTGGGCCATACAAGTTGGTAGGCATTACTGCTAGATATTGCGTACCATACTGGCGGTTGTAACTCCAGCACATTTCAATGCCAGCAATTTTAGCAAGTGCATAGGGACGATTGGTAGGCTCCAATGCACCAGTAAGAAGATACTCCTCCTTCATAGGTTGCAATGCAAGCTTTGGATAAATGCAGCTTGACCCCAAGAATATCAAGCGAGCAACTTTGTTCTTATAGGCAGCGCTGATTACATTACTTTGGATTGCCAGATTTTCACTAATGAACTCAGCCGGGTATTCATTATTAGCATGAATTCCGCCAACTTTTGCCGCAGCAAGGAAGACATATTCGGGCCGCTCATGAGCAAAAAACTCATCAGTAGCTTTCTGGTTCGACAGATCTAATTGCGCATGCGTTCTAAGGACAAGATTGGAATAGCCTTCTTTTTGAAGCATTTTTACCAATGCAGAACCGACGAGCCCACGATGACCAGCGACGTAGATTTTCGAAGTCTTTTGCATGAAATTACTCGTGATAGTCGTATGCTTGAAATCCAGCCATTTTTACAAGTGCATCGCGTTTAGCCGCAGAATAATCTGCCTGCACCATTTCCTTGACCAGCGCATGCAGCGTCGTTTTAGGCTCCCAGCCTAGCTTCGCTTTCGCTTTATGAGGGTCACCAAGCAAGGTTTCCACCTCGGCTGGACGGAAGTAGCGCGGATCAACCTTGACAAGAATGTCTCCCACCTTGACCTGAGCGTCCGTGTTCGTTACTGCGGAGACGATACCTTTTTCATCAACTCCTGAGCCTTCCCAGCGCAATTCGATGCCTACTTCATTGGCAGAGAACTCTACAAACTGCCGGACGCTATATTGCACACCGGTGGCTATTACAAAATCTTCTGGCGTTTCTTGCTGCAACATGAGCCATTGCATTTCAACATAGTCACGTGCATGCCCCCAATCACGAAGTGAGGAAAGATTACCCAGATAAAGGCAGTCTTGCAGACCAAGTGCCATTCTGGCTATTGCACGAGTAATTTTTCTAGTGACAAAAGTCTCTCCTCGCAATGGACTCTCATGATTGAAGAGAATACCGTTACAAGCATATATACCATAGGCTTCACGATAATTAACGGTAATCCAGTATGCATATAATTTGGCTACAGCATACGGGCTACGAGGGTAGAAAGGCGTCGTCTCTTTTTGTGGAATTTCTTGCACAAGCCCATACAGTTCAGACGTAGAAGCCTGGTAGAACCGCGTTTTCTTCTGCATTCCCAAAATACGAATAGCTTCTAATATACGCAAAGTTCCAATTCCATCTGCATTAGCTGTATATTCTGGAGAATCGAAACTAACCGCGACATGGCTCATAGCAGCCAAATTATATATTTCGTCCGGTTGAACTTGCTGAATTATACGAATCAGATTTGTCGAATCAGTAAGATCACCGTAATGCAATACCAAATTCCTATTGGAAACATGGGGATCTTGGTACAGGTGGTCAATGCGATCTGTATTAAAAAGTGATGCTCGACGTTTTATTCCATGTACTTCATAACCTTTATTTAAAAGAAGCTCTGCAAGATAAGCTCCATCTTGCCCAGTAATTCCAGTAATAAGTGCCACTTTTTTCATAGAATCCTTTATTTATATATATCTTGAAAAATCCCTTTAACGGGATTTAATAAAATTTCAGCTAGAAATCGGTAACTTAACAATTACCATTATAGAAATCATATGCATCACTCATTTCATCGAATGAGAGCAATTTACCTTGATATAAAACATAGACATTTCCACAAAATTCTTGCAGATTGTGAAGCTCATGTGAGACCATGACAAACGCTCTATCTTTTCTTTTAATGAATAGCTCTTCTCGACATTTTTCATGAAAACGAGCATCACCGACAGAAATCACTTCATCAATCAGAAAACAGTCGAATTCAATTGCCATGGAAATAGCAAAAGCCAAGCGTGAACGCATTCCAGAAGAGTAAGTTTTCACAGGCTCCCAAAAATATTTCCCAAGCTCTGCAAAATCTTTTACATATTCAACTTTTCCAGAAAAATCAGCCTCATAGACTCTGCAGATAAATCGTAAATTGTCTAACCCAGTAAGACTCCCCTGGAAAGCACCGCCAAAAGCGAGTGGCCACGACATTTTCATGCCCCGCTCCACCTTTCCAGAGTCTGGTCTTTCTGCTCCAGAGAGTATCCGAATCAGGGTGGATTTTCCTGCCCCATTTCGTCCCAAAATTCCTATTTTTTCCCCGGAACGGATGGTCAAGTTCACACCGTCCAAGACTTGGTGAACTCCCGAGCGGGTTTGATACGCCTTATAAACGTCATTGAGAAAAATCATTCTGGTTTCACATTACGGCTTGCATCTTTAACTAATGCAAGACCGATTAACAAAAGTAAAAGACTTACGAATGCCATATAGGAAGGATTTTCATGGGTTTTTACAACCTCACCAAAAAATCCATGCCGAATCATCTCTACACCATGAACCATTGGCAAATAAAGTACTATTTTCTGGGCGGCAGTTGGCAACCAGTCGACCATGAATGCAGCCCCCGACAATGGAAACATCAAGTAAGTTGCGATATGCCAGATTCGCTCAAATGTTTCTGATTTTTCAGAGAGGACACCAACAGTAAATCCGAGCCCAATGGAAAACCATGCCAGCATGATCCATCCAATGGCGATAATAAAAATATCTTGTGGACCACGCATAAATCCGGAAACTATCGCCAGAGCAGATAAAGCAATGAAAGATGCGGTTGCTCCCACCCATTCAAGCAAGACTCTAGACATAAATATATCTAAAATCCTCACGTTTCGATGGTACATCAAAGCCATATTGGGCTCAATCGCCTTGGAACAGCGATTTGCCACATTTCTCCACATCAAAACAGATGAATACCCGGTTATCGCAAAAGCAATAATCGGAATATCAGACATGGCGTGCATGTTCGCAACTGTCCACAATGTCGCGACGCCCAACGTAAAAAGCATTGGCTCCAGAAATAGCCAAAGAAACCCCAGTCCATGGCGCCCGTAGCGGGTGATAACTTCACGCAGCAAGAGCGCATGGATGACCCGCAATTGGATAGCAAACGACCGTGCCAGTGTTGTTTCACCCATGTCGCTCAATCCTGGTGTTCCTTGATGCCGGCTATCAGCATGGAGAGCACGCCCCAGATGATCAGGCCCAGCACGAATACTGCGGCGATCGAGCGCAGGCGGCGCGGTTCCATGGCGGCGTCGGGCAGGCTGGGCTGGGCGATGCGTTCCAGATACAGCTGCTTGCGCTGGGCCTCATTGCGGGCCTGTTCAAGCGATGCCATGACGCTGGCCAGTTGCCGGTCGGCGAACTCCTTTTCCAGCGCCAGGCGCTGGAAATCGGCAGCCTTGCTGGCCAGAGAGAGGCCACCACCGGTGATCTTCTGGCTTTCGTTCTGTATTTCGCTTTCCAGCAACTGGATGCGCTGTTTCAGGACCGGGATCTGGGGGTTGTCACGCGCCGCCAGCTGCAGCTGCACCAGCAGGGACTTGCTGCTGATCAGCTCGTCCTGCAGCTTGGCGATCTGCTGCATGGGAATGGCGCTTTGCTTTTCAGGGTCGATCACGCCTTTCTTGTTGCGATAGTCGGCCAGCGCCAACGATGCGCGCTTGGCCTTTTGCTCGGCCTTGGCCACTTCTTCATCGGCAAAGCGGATCATGTCCTGGCGGCCGCGCTCGTTGAGCTGGTTGACCAGTTCCTCGGCTTTTTGCAGCAGCTCGGAGTTGATGTTCTGCGCATCTTCGGCGCTGAAGGCGCGCACGCTCAGCGTGCCGATGGAAGAGAGCGAGTCGAGCTGCACATTCACCACCTTCTGGTAGTAGCGGTGCATCTTCTCGAAGCTTTCGTCCCAATCCAGGCCTGGAAAGCGGCCCAGCGCATCGCCCTTTGCGAATGCACTGCGCAGGTCCAGCTTGTCGTCCAGGGACTTGAGCGCGTCGCGCGACATCATGTAGTCCTGCACGCTGTAGCTGTCGTCCTGCGAACGTGTGAAACCGCTGCCCTTGAGCAGCATGCCCAGCGGCGAGGCCGTCTGGCGTTCGGGGCTGCGCACCACAAAGCGCGATTCGCTGATGTAGACATCAGCGGCGATCAGACCGAAATAGAAAATCGCCAGCAAGGTAGGCAAGGCCACCGTGAGCCAGAACAGGCGGTGTTTCTGCCATGTCTGACGCAGGTTGTTGTTCTTCACTTCAGGCACGGCCATACACATCCTCGAAACGCACGATATCGTCTTCACCCAGGTATTCGCCGCTTTGCACTTCGATCATGATCAGCGGCAGAATGCCGGGGTTGCTGACGCGGTGCTGGTGGCCTGCCTGGATATAGGTGGATTCATTGGCAGAGACCAGGATCTCCCGATCGTCGTTGACGACCTTGGCCATGCCGCTGACCACGATCCAGTGCTCGCTGCGATGGTGGTGCATCTGCAGGCTCAGGCTCTGGCCCGCTTTGACGACAATCCGCTTGATTTTGTAGCGCTCGCCTTCCTCCAGCACGGTGTAGTCACCCCATGGACGGTGCACGGTTCGGTGCATGCGATGCAGCTCGTGGCCCCTGGCCTTGAGCGTGTTGTAGACATGCTTAACGTCCTGAGCACGGTCTTGCGAGGCGACCAGCAAGGCGTCCGGCGTATCGACGATGATGAGGTCGTTGACACCGACGGCGCCCACCAGACGACCATCGCTGCGGATGAAACAGTTCTGTACCTCATGCAGCAATGCGTCGCCCTCGACGCGGTTACCTTGCTCATCGCTTTCACTTAGCGTGCCAAGCGTCGACCAGGATCCGATATCGCTCCAGCCAATATCGCAAGGCACAACGGCCACTCGATCGGATTTTTCCATCACGGCATAGTCGATGGAGTCATCGGGAACTAGGCTAAAGGACTGTGATTCCAACTCGCAGCGTGAGGAATTCTGGCCCGATATACGGCGAGACTGAACCAGACAAGCCTGTACCATTTCCAAGATAGCTGGGCAATGCTTTTTCATCTCCTCAAGCATGGCAGAAGCCTTGAAACAGAACATGCCGGAGTTCCAGAAGAAACGACCAGTCTCTAGATAGGAAACCGCTGTTTCAGTATCAGGCTTTTCCACAAAGCGCAGCACCTTATTGCCTTGGGCTTCGATATAACCATAGCCTGTTTCTGGCGCGGTTGGCTTGATGCCGAATGTCACCAGTGCCCCCTGCTCAGCCAGCACGCAAGCCTGCTCGACCGCCTTGCCAAATGCCTCTTGCTCGGCGATCAGGTGGTCTGCAGCAAGTACCATCAAAATCGCATCCGGGTTCTTCTCTGCAATCTGCAAAGCCGCAGCAGCCACCGCAGCGGCTGTATTGCGCCCGAAAGGCTCCAATAGGAACGAGGTGTGCAATTTGCAATCATTGATCTCAGCATATTCATCTTCAGTCTTGAAGAAGAGTTCGCGGTTGGTCACCGTCAGAACCTCGGCCACGCCAGGTAGTTGAGCGCCTCGCAGGAAAGCTTTTTGCAGCAAACTTTGCCCATCACCAAGCCGGATGAATGGCTTGGGATGTGTTTCACGCGATACAGGCCAAAGGCGAGAGCCTGCACCACCACAAAGTACAACTGGAATCAAGGTAAGAGCAGTCATGAAGTCAATTCTTTGATGGTTTGAATACTGAATTCCATTTGCGCCTGGCTGTGCTCAGTACTGAGAAAGAATCGCAATCTGGCGGCTTTCTCTTCGACAGCTGGATGAAGAATGGGTTGGACATTGATGCCGTGCTCAAAGAGCTGGCTGGAAAGACGCGCGGCCTTGACGGAGCTGCCCATCATCAAAGGAATGATGGAATGACCTTGGGACATGCCAACATCTAGGCCAGCTGCACGCGCCTGTTGCAGAAAAAAATGTGTGTTACTGCGTAGTTTTTGCACGCGCTCTGGCTGCTTTTGCATGACACGAAGAGCTGCAAGTGATGCTGCAGCCAAGCTGGGAGCTATACCGACGCTGTAGACAAATCCAGGCGCTGCATATTTAAGGTGCTCCACCAGTGCACGCTCTCCAGCGATATAACCACCGCAGCCCGCCAGCGTTTTAGAGAGCGTGCCCATCCAGATGTCCACATCGCGGCCATCCACGCCGTAGTGTTCGTGCAGCCCCTTGCCACTTGCGCCTAAAACCCCTAGCGAATGGGCTTCATCGACCATCAGAAATGCCTGGTGCCTGCGTTTGATATCAATCAGTGATGGCAGATCTGGGATGTCGCCATCCATGCTGTAGTGGCCTTCAACCACGATGAGTACTCGCTCAAAGCATCCGCGGCTCTCGGCCAGTATCTGGTCCAGCGCCGTGAGGTCGTTGTGCGCAAACGGCCGCCTTGCCGCGCCGGACAATTCAATGCCCTGCAGCACACTGTTGTGGATCAAGCTGTCGTGCAGCACCAAATCCTTGGGTCCGAACAGGTAGCCAATGGTGCTGACATTGGTGGCATGGCCGCTGACAAAGACGATGCTGTCTTCAACGCCATAAACCGCTGCCAAGGCTTGTTCCAGTTCTCGTTGTATGGGGCGCTCGCCAGCGACCAGGCGGCTGGCCGATGCGGAGGTGCCGTAATGGTCAATCGCATCCTTGGCTGCCTGGTTAACCTCGGGGTGGCCTGAGAGGCCCAGGTAGTTGTAGCTGGAGAAGTTGATGAACTCGCGCCCGGCAATATGGCTGGTGGCACCTGCCATGCCCTCGTGGATGCGAAAGAATGGGTTATCCAGCCCCAGACGATCGGCCACCGCTTTCGGAACCAGCATTTTTTCGTAGCCGGGATGGCGGTCGAAGCGGGTCAAAGCGGGATCGACCGAGGAGCGCGCCACGGGCCTTGTCGCCGCCGCTACCGGCTGCTGGGACGCGCTGGCCTTGCGGCCCAGGATGCGGTCGATCAGCTGTGTTTTGGCCTGCTGGGCTAGTGGGGTCTTGTTCATGGGATGAGTGCCGTTCCCTGTTGTGCGAGCCTTTGCGTGTCCTGTGCCAGCGTTTGGAGTTGTTCGGTCGTCAGACCTTCGCCGTGCTGCTGGAGTGCAGCGGTGACAAGGGCAAGCTGGCTTTCTTGCTGCGTTGGTGGTTCGCTTTCGTAATCCCCACCCACTAATTTCTCGACAATGCGCGCAGTGACGTTGCTCACGGAGGGGGCGTCATTCAACATCATGACCGGCAGCTGGATACCAAAGCGCTGTTCCAGCCCCAAGGCAAGTTCAACCGCCATCAGCGAGTCCATTCCCAGATCGTGCAGCGATGCCTGGGGCTTGATGCCTGCCGCCGGTATGCACAGCACCTGAGCGACCTCCTGCGTCACCATGTCGCTGATGATGGCCGCTGCCTCTTGCGGCGTTTTGCCGGCCAGCAGCGCACCGATGTCTGTGGCATCGGCGCCGGAGGACGACTCCTCGCGCAGACGATTGAGCATGGCAAAACGACTGCCTGTCGAGGAGGGTAGCAAGCGTGCCAACACATTCCAGTCGAAGTCAGCGGGCATGACGATGGCTTGATCTGAGCGCAATGCCTGACCCAGCTCGGTCAGGGCATCGGCCGCACCCACCGGGGGTTTGCCCAGTCTCTGCGCCAAACCATCTTTGACAGCCTGGTTGCGCTCCAGATAGCCCGCATCCCCAATGGGGCCCCAAGCCATGCAAGTCGCCGGCAGACCCGTGCGCTGGCGCAATGCGGCAAGCGCCTCCAGGCCCGCATTGGCAGCCACGTAATTGCCCTGACCTGGATTGCCGATGGCCGTGGTGATGGATGAATACAGCACAAAATGCTTCAAGGGCATGGTTGCCGTGGCCAGGTGCAAATTCCAAGCGCCTTGCAATTTAGCCGTCAGCACGCTGCTCATGCTTTGGGTATCCAAATTGAGCAAGAGGCGGTCGTCGAAGGTCGCCGCAGCATGCAGCACACCGGTCAACGCAGGTAGATCTTCGGGCAGGGATTGCATCAGGGCGGCCAGTGCCGCTGCATCAGCCACATCACAGGCCGTAGCAAACACGCGAACGCCCTGTGCAGTCAGCGTATTCACGGCATCTTGTGAGCCCGGTGTCTGTGTGCCGCGACGGCCTACCAATACCAGGTTGCGAACCCCCTGCCCCGCCAACCAGCGTGCGGATTCAAGGCCAAAGCCTGATAAGCCTCCGGTGACGAGCCAGCAATCGTCATCATTGAACAATGCGGGTGTAGAGCGTGCGCCATCGGCCGCGCTGACCTGCGGCAGGATATCAAGGGACAGCACGATCTTTCCGATGTGACGTGCCTGTTGCATGAACCTGAAGGCATCCACCACATGATCCGCGCTGAAGCGGCGCAACGGCAGCGGCGCCAGTATCTGTTCGTGGAACAAGGCCATGACTTCTTTGAACAAACGTGCCGCAAGTTGCGGGCGGCCATTCATCAATTGGTCTGCATCGATGCCGAAATAGCTGATGTTGTTGCGGAACGGGCGCAACCCCACCGGCGTGTTCTCAAAGAAGTCGCGTTTACCCAACTCCAAAAAGCGCCCAAAAGGTTTGAGCACATCCAGGCTGCGGCGCATGGCCTCGCCGGCCAGTGAATTCAGCACTACATCCACGCCTTGGCCGCCGGTGGCTGTCATCACATCTTCGGCAAATGACAGGCTGCGCGAGTCGAAGACATGGTCTGCACCGAGCAGATGAACAAAGTCACGCTTTTCGTCACTACCGGCTGTGGCATAGATCTGCGCCCCCAAGTGGCGTGCAAGCTGGATGGCTGCGATGCCCACCCCACCTGCTGCGCCATGGATCAGAACGCGCTCACCAGGTTGTAGATCGGCCAGCTGCTTGAATGCGTAGTAGACCGTGAGAAAGACCGTAGGTACGGTGGCTGCGGCCTCGAAAGACCAGTGCGCAGGCATAGGGGCCACCGCATGAGCCGGTGTAACCACATGGCTGGCGAAACAGGAGGCGCCAAAGCCCATGACGGCATCACCCACCTGCAGATCGCGCACTTGGCTACCCACGCGGCTAACCACGCCAGAGAACTCCAGCCCCAGGCTGGCACCGGCAAAGCCGTTTTCGACGGCCTCGTCTGGCAGCAAACCCATGAGGTACATGACATCACGGAAATTCAGACCCGTGGCCTGCGTTCGCACCTCGACCTCATCATCCCGCAGCGCGCGTTCGGCCTGTGGCAGCCAGACCAGATTGCGCAATTGCCCCGGCACATGAAAATCCAGACGCACTTGCGGTGCGGACGGCGCAGAAACGGCAGACGCCGGCGCAGTCACGATGGCTTGCGAGGCATGCATGGTCAGGCAGTAGCGTGCCGTACTGCCCAACACGATCTCGCTGACACCATCGGGGTGCAGCAGCTCGTTTTCCAACCGCAACAACGATGCTGGATGGTTTAAATCGCATGCCAGCTCAATCAGCGTGCAGCGCAGTTGCGGCACCTCGTTCATGACGACACGCCCAAACCCCCACAGCGCACCCTGAGCAGGATTGGGAAGCACGTCCTCTGGCAATGGGCAGGCCAATGCACCGCCACGGGTGATCATCCACAACTGAGGCATCTGCCCCGCCTGCTGGCGAGCCAGTGTCTGAATATCACCCAGCAGCAGCCCCAGCGTCTGCGCCGCAGCATCGGCACCATCCTGCCAGCCGACCAGGCTCACGACATGGCTCGCGCTGCTCAGTTGCGCCGCATCGGGGTGTTCGGCAATGCATACCTGCTGACCCCGTTCACTCAGGCGTGCGCCCAACTGCTGAGCACAGGTTTGGCTGGCAGCGTCAACCAGTAGCAGCCAACTCCCGAAAGCCTGAGTTGCCTCGGGTGGCGACTCCAGCTTTGATGAAGCGGGACTGCGACCCAACAGCAGATAGGCTCCTGCAGACAATCCCTGGGCTTGTGGTTCAAGGAAAAGCGTAACGTCGTCAAAGCCTGCGCCCTGCAGCAAATGCTGCCAAGTCTGCGGTGTCTGCAGCGCGGATTGCGGCTCGGCATCTTGACCTTCATGCCACCACTGCGGATCTAAACCTTCAACAAAGTCTATGCTCCAGTCGGCATGGCGCTCGGCCAGCCAGAGAGTACCGTCGATGGTCAAAAGTGTTCGCAGCCGTGCCAGAGCTGCCTGAGGGTCAATGCTGCGGTGCAGGCTATGGCGCAATACCAGCACATCAAAGCTCTGAGGAGATTGCGTCGGCAACACAACATTCAGAGCGAGCGGATCGAACCCCGTCACAGCGATGTTGGCATGTGCCTGGAACTCTGACCCTTGGCGGGCCTGCAAAACAGGGTCTGCCACAGCCAGCACGTAGTCAAACCGATCCTGAGGCAATGCATTTAGCAGGACATGGGGCAGATCGCTGGGACCGGCAGATATTTCCAGCACACGCAGTCGGCGAGAAGCCGGCCAGTCGCTGGCAGCCCGAACCAGCATGGCTTCAAGCGCCATGCGCACGCCCGCATAGGAGGGATCCGCATGGTGTATGGCTTCGGCAATCGGGGAATGGTGCAGTTCGCTGACCAAGGAGGATGCATCCACCGTTCGATCAAGCAAACCGACCAACTGGCGGCCGACACGGCCAAGCATCGACAGTTGCGGCAGGCATTCCGGGTTGTCCTGGAGTATGGCGCGCCAAAGTTCGGCCGCAGCTGGCAGACCAGGCGCTTCAGCTAAATCCAGATCGCCTTCGATGCTGGGCACAAGCAGTGCCTCCCTGCGCATGAGGCCAGCCAGCCAGCGTCCATAAGGCGTTTCAAACAGTTGCGTCCAATCCTGTCCACGCAACCGACGCAATTGCTCACAGGCTTCATAGCCAAACGAAAGAACCAGGGCTTCGATCAACGGAAGTGTTTGCTTGAACCACCCTTGCCGCTGAGCGGCATGCGCAGCCAGCGCATCCTTGGCATGCTGCAGCAGTGCAGCGGATGGCAACAGCGGGGCCTGCACAGCATCGAGTGGATGCGGTCGCAAGCAAGGAGTGATGCTCCATTGGGCGATCTTCTCCTGTACGTGGCGCTTGAGATGGGCGGCGCGAAAACGGCAGCCACGGATGACCGCCACCAGCTGTTCATCGGCATCTAGCAACTCGAAGTCCGCCAGTACGGATCGATGACTGTTGCGCAACAACTGTGCACGCAAACGAGTCACTTTTCCGTTCGCACAGATCTCGATATAGCCCATCTTCACCGGCAGCAGGGCGATCCCCTGACCTGCTTCAATACGTTGGGCGAAGAAATCCACCAAGGTTTGGAAACAGACATCCAGCAAGGCCGGGTGCAACAGGTAATCCGACGGGCTCAGCGATGGCGGCTGCGTAATGCAAGCTTCCAGGTGCGCATTTGCAACCCATGCCTGCTGTAACCCCTGGAAGGCTGGCCCGTAGTTCAAACCCAGCGATGTTGTCAGCCGGTAGTGCGCCGCCTGATCCAGCGTGCTGCGCGATGCAGCATCAACCGCAGGGATTCTGGGAACGGGCACCTGGCCCGCAGCTTCAAGGACACGCCCTGTCGCATGCAGCGTCCAATCATCGGCGCTCAATCGCTGGCGGCTGCAGATCTGGAAACTGCCATCGCGCGGATTCAGCGTCAACCGTAGTGTTCGGCTGTGCTCGCCGTCGAACACCATGGGGGCGATGATGTCGAGCTGCTCCACCGCGCAGCGCGGCACTTGCAACCATTCACGCGCTGCAGCCAAGGCCATTTCGGCATAGGCGGCACCAGGGTAGACGATGGCGCCGCTGATCTGATGATCGGCCAGCCAAGGTTGCGTTTGCATATCCAGCGTGTTTTCCCACTCTGGATGGGTGCTTTGGAGACGCCACCCTAGTAAAGGATGCACCCTTCGATGATCGAAGGTCAACGCAGCCTCGCTGGAACGGGGATGCCAGTGCTTTTGCCGCTGCCACGGATAGGTGGGCAAAGCAATGTGCTGGAAGGTTGGGCCGAACAGATCGATAAGCGACGCAGCATCTCCCTGCAACAAGGTGCGCAACGCAGCTTCTTCCAGTCGCTGCAGGCCATCATCGCCTCGGCGCAGTGTAGGCAGCACTCTGCCCTTGAGTTTGGCGGAGGTCAGGGTATCCGAGATATAGCGCTGCAAGATGGCGTGGGGGCCTATTTCCACGAAGATCCGGCATCCCAGTTCGGCGGCCTTGTCCACGGCCTGCTGAAAGCGAACCGGCTCGCGCACATTGCGCCACCAATAACTGGCATTCAACTCATCGCCAGCCAGCACATCGCCTGTCACCGTGGACACAAAGGTTGCCGCCTGCGCCGCAGTGGACTGCAGACCTTGCAGCCACTGTCGTAGCTGCTGCTCAATAGGATCCATCTGTCGACTGTGAAACGCATAGTCGAGATCCAATAGGCGGAAGAATGTGCCATTGGGCTCCACTACACGCTGCAGGCGTTGCAGATCGTCCAGACTGCCTGAGAGCGTAATGCTTGCGGGGCTGTTGAGCCCGGCCACTTCGACATCCAGCCCCAGATCCGCGATAAGGTCTCTTGCAGCCTGGTCTGTCATACCAGCGGCGGCCATACGTCCAGTGCCACGTGTCAACGCCTGCGCCTTGCTGCGTGCACAGATGACTTCAATGGCTTGATCCAAGGTCAAGGCTCCCGCCGCCCATGCTGCAGCGATCTCTCCAACGCTATGCCCTGTCGTGACACTGGGCTTCACCCCAGCCTGGGCCAAAATGCGTGTGATCGCCACCTGGATGGCGAACAGCAGCGGTTGGGCAACGCTGGTGTCATGGAAACGGGACGCCATCTCCTCTGCCTGGAGTTCCTCGATCAGCGAAAAGCCCGCCAGCGGCCGCATTGCGGCATCCAATTCCGCCAAGATCGCAGCGAACTGTGGCGATTCGGACAGCAACCGCTGGCCCATGCCCAGCCACTGCGCTCCATTGCCGGCATATACAAAGGCCACGTCACCGGACTGAGTCATGGCCTCTTCGGCATAAACACCAGCACACGAGCCATCTTGGGCATAGCGGCGTAACATGCCCGACGCCGACTGAGCGTCAGCTGGGTAAAGCGCCAGACGTTTTTCCATGAGTTCGCGACCAAGCGCCGCAGCATGAGCAATCGCTTGAAGCTCTTGCCTGGAACGGTCTTGGAGCAGATCAGCATAGCGCTGCGCCATGGCGCGCAAAGCTTCATCTGTGCGCGCTGACAACAGCAAAGGCATAAGGCCTGTCGATGGCGCAGGCACAAGCGCCGCCTCCTGCCCCTCACATGTCGGCTGGTACTCCTGCAGCAATACGTGCGCATTCGCCCCGCCAAAACCAAAGGAGTTGACGCCTGCCACCAACGGCTTGCTGCCCTGCTTTTCTATGGGCATGTACTCGCCAACGGTTTGCAAGTTGAGGCCGGCAAAGTCGATACGAGGGTTGTGTTTGTGCAAATGGAGCGCTGGTGGCAAAGCCCGATGCTTCAGAGCCAACATCGCCTTGACCAAACCTGCCATGCCCGAGGCAGATTCCAAATGCCCCAGATTGGCTTTGACCGAGCTTATGGGCAGCGGCTTGTTTCGTTTCTGCCCATAGACACGTCCGATCGCCGCCGTTTCTATGGGATCTCCCACTGCCGTGCCCGTGCCATGAGCTTCAATGAAATCCACATCCTCTGGCTTGAGGCCACTGCGCCCCAGCACCTCGGCCATGAGTTCAGCCTGACCATCGCTACTAGGAATCGTGATACCCGTCTTGCGCGCACCATCGGCGTTCACACCACTGGCCAAAATCACTGCGTGAACATTGTCACCATCTCGCAACGCGTGCTCTAGCGGCTTAAGCAAAAGTACCGCGCTGCCTTCAGAACGCACATAACCGTTACCAGCCTCGTCAAATGGTTTACAGCGCCCATCAGCAGACAGCATGGACGCCTTTGTGAAACCGACGAAGGGATAAGGATGCAGCAGCAGGTTCACCCCGCCAACCATGGCCATCGATGCTTCCCCTGCACGCAGGCTATTACAGGCATGGTGCAAAGCGACCAGAGACGACGAACATGCAGTGTCCACCGCCAGTGAAGGGCCGCGGAGATCAAAGACATAAGAAAGACGGTTAGCAGCAATGCTCAACGTATTGCCGGTCATCGAGTGCGCACTCATGCTGGCCATATCGTCCAAGCTGCGCACCCCATAATCCAGACTTGAGATGCCGACATATACAGCACAGTCGGAACCAGCCATCGTCGATGGCACTACACCGGCGTTCTCCATCGCCTCCCAAGAAAGCTCAAGTAAAAGACGCTGTTGAGGATCTAGCCACGCGGCCTCACGTGGAGAAATCCCAAAGAAACCTGCATCAAACTCATCTATGCGCGAAAGCACACCAGCGGAAAAAGTAATACTCCGCCCAGGTTCAGAACGCTTAAGGTGCTTGAGTTCACTTGTAGACCAACGATTTTCTGGAATCTGAGTAACCAGATCGCGCTTTTGTTTCAGCGCATCCCAGAACGAATCCTCAGCACAAAGATCCCCAGGAAAACGAAAGGCGAGCCCAATTATTGCGATGGAATGAGATTCGGATTTAATCAATTTATGTTCTTGTATCGCCCGCATTTATGCCCCAAACACTCATAGGTTGCTAATCGTCCGGGACCCGACAGCTAATTACAACGACGAGTTTCTGCACATTGAATGTAGGTTTGAGTAAGCGTTTTTTCACCAAGGCTGTTGCGCCGATCATTGCATTGTACTGTGGGCTGCTGCCGGTTTCAAAGACACCTTGTTAAGGGTAAAGTGCTAGATGGCCGCTTGCTGCACAACCAGGGCGCTCCATCAGTTGGGCATAAACAGCCACTTCGGGTGATCTGTGGATAACTTTGACGGTGGACAGACAGACTACTTTTTCCAATCGATCATTTCAAGCGGCCGTAGTCCAAACCGAACGGCGTTCCCTGCATGCAAGCCAGCTAGTTCCTTGAGTACGAGTTGTGTGAAGTGCTCGCGGTCTTCAGGCTGCACACTTCCAGGCAGCATGGCTTGGACGCTGGCCTCATTCACGGGCAGGCCGCCGCGAACAACAGCTGCAATCACTTCACCAAGCACTTGCCGGTAGCGCAGACGCAAGATGTCGGGTGGCACCAGGCTTTGCTGCACAGCCACGTACTGCTGGCATGAGCGTTCATAGGCCCACACAAAGACATCCCGCAGCAAGTCAACCTGATTGAGTTCGTAAACGCCGATCATGGCGTCCACATAGGCTTGCTGGGGTACATCAATGAATGACAGCGGGCACAGGTTGTGGCGTATGAAGGGGATGTTGGCAGCCAGACGCGACACCCGCTTGTTCACATCCTCAAAGGGCTGCAAATACGGCAAGTGCACCATCAAAAAGAATGCCTGCTCGAAGGGATCTTCGATTTCTGCGGCCATGCCCACCACGATGCCGAACAGCTCTTCCAAGCGCTGCGGCAAAGCCACTGGCAGGTAAACGCTACCGCCAATTTCAACTGCACGGCTGCGAATACGACCGCACATGGCGGGGTCAGCCATCAAGCCATCAGAAAGCAAAGCATGCAAGGCCACGATGGTGTCCTGCGACACCACAGCTTGCTCAGGCGAGTGCACCAGAAATTCGATCGCCTGCTTGTGGTTCAGGATCATCTGCGTCTCAAAGGCATCCTTACCCTCTGCCACCTGGCCAAACTCAATCAGGCGCTCTGTATCCAAGCGGCTGTAGGTGTTGCCTTCGAGTTGCGAGGAAGCCCAAGAAAGGTCGATCAGCAAGCGATTAAGAATGTCCTTGGCAAATGTACCTGCTGGTGTTTGCTCGGCAGGTGAGCGCCCCAGTGCATGTAGCTGCTCACGCAGCTTCAAAGGCAGGTACGCGGTGTGGTTGGTGTGGTATTCCTCTAAAAACTCTGTTCGATACACCACTGGCTTGCGTAAATGCCGAGGCTGACGCACATACGCCTTGATGGCTTCGCCTTGAGCGCTGACGGGAACATATGGCTCGATCTCAGCCGCTGTGCCTGAAGAAGCTACGCCACCTGCGCTTTCATCTTCCAGAACAGGAAAGTAGCGCACGGCCCGCGCTTGCCCCTGCACCCGAATGCGCCCTTGCTCCACCAATGAGGCCAATCTGCGCTGAAGGCTACGGCGTTGCAAGGCCAGCCCAGACTCATGCAGCACCTCTTCTGCGCTCACCCCTTCTGGGTGACGCTCAATGACGTTGACCAACAAGTCAAGCTCTTGCTGTGGTTTGACGCTATTCATGACGCAAATTATGACGCAATATGAAAATTGCGCCAATCAATTGACGCAATAAGAGAACGTTGTGACAACTGCTAGGCGCTGCCCTGGTGGGCACTCTGAACCAACAGACCCCACTTTTCCTCGTAGGTTTTAAAGCCAAGGCCACGCTCAAACAGCTGGCGAATAGTCGTGAATGCAGCCGCTTGCAGCTCCGGGCTCCGAGTCAGCTCAATGTCCAAGCCTGTTGCCGCTTTGACCTTCTTGCGGGCATCACGATAAGCGTCCTTGGAAACACCACGGCTAAAGGCTAGAACATCACCCAAAAGCCAAAGCCGAAGCTTGTTTTGCATGACTGGGGAGAGCCGATTGATGCCGTTGACGTCAGGCAGCACACCCTCCGCTTGCTTCAACTTGAACAGCCAAGGCAACAGCTGCTTTTTAGCTACGTCTTCATTCCACGCCAATGGTGACGTCAAACCGAGGCGTGCCAATTCTTTGCCACGCAGCGTCAGTTCAAAGCGCACCAAACGATCAGCAACTTCCGTCAGGTACTCACAGCCATGCACATGAGCAGGGATTGCACGCCCCTTCTTCTTCAACTCGATACCCTTGCGGTACCACTTGAGGGTGCGGCGTTTCGAGCCCTGCCCAATGTAGCCCGTTTCTAAGCCATACAAGCTCACATCACCAGCATTGCTGACGATGTATTCACGCAGGGCAATCATCAAGGCTTGGGCATCCTCCGATGATCCGCAATCAACATGTACCGCCACATCAACGCGCGTGAGGGCGTAGTCACCGCGACCAATAGCTGCACGCTCCTCCGGTGATGGAAGAAAGCCCAAAAGCTTGAATGCCTTTTTGATAGCAGCAAGAACTCCCGCATGCAGATTCAAGTGACCTACGATGTTTTGCCCTGTTAGAAATTTGGGTACGCTGAACTCCAGCAACAACGCCTGGCAGTTTTCTTGGCTGAACATTTGAACGCACGCACCAGTAAGTGGGCATTTGATAAGGAACTTGTAGCCATCCTGCTTGACGTTGGCATTGCTCAGCGCAAGTTCTTGCAAGGGTGGGTGCTTCACCCGCACCTTGACCTTGACCGTATCAATCAACAATGAGTAAAACGGCTTCCACACCTTGGTTTTAGCCTTGGCTTTGCTTTCAGCTTTGGCTTTAGAGGCCAAGTCCAAATCAAAGTCCAAGCCCAAGTCCAAACCTACGTTGGGGTCTGAATTCAGGCTGACATCTCCTCCGACCAGGCTTGGAATACGCTTGAACTCGGGAAGTGAAGCACTACAAATATTTGCCAGCAAACGTTCACGCAAAGTCAACTTTGTTGTACCACGTGCTAAGTTATTGAAATTCATTGGGAATATCCAGGGGCTTGAGCAGGCTGATGTCATGTATTACAGCCCGTCATGAATTGAGTGATGCTTGCTGCCACAC